>CALHGQ010000057.1 GCA_938030175.1 uncultured bacterium
CTTTTGGCTGGGAGGCGTTCGGTCTGATCTGATCCGGCACGCATTGGCTCACCAGGCCGCCGACTCGCTTCCCCCCCTTAGCTGCGAGTTGCCCGGCCCGAGCCGCCCCCCCCCAAGAACGCGCGCTGTGCATCGACTGACCACAAGACCCCTCCGCGAACGCCCTACGACAAGAGTGTCGGCGCGTTCTTGGGGGGGGCGGCTCGGGCCGGGCAACTCGCAGCTAAGGGGGGGAAGCGAGTCGGCGGCCTGGTGAGCCAATGCGTGCCGGATCAGATCAGACCGAACGCCTCCCAGCCAAAAGGGGTAAGTCCACGGGGACATCCATTGGGAAGCTCACCTGACCGCATAACTCCGGCGCCTTCCTTGCGGGACGGCACAACGGACTGCACATATGCGGCCAGGGGGGGTGAGCTTCGTTTCACAGGCACGCGTCCGAAGGGGAGGCCTGGGGCGGGGCAGCTGATTCCGAGTTTCTTATCCGCGTGCCGCCCAACCGGCTTCCGGGCTAAAAAAAGTGGCCCCAACCGAGAGGGGATTCGGTTGAGGCCGTAGGTTCACGAAGAACCATGAGGGCAAGGTTGTTATCGACAGATGCCCAGGATACTGAAGCGTTCGATTCGAATTTCCGGCGTCCTGGGGGGCCTAGTATGTAAGGCGTGGGTTAATGAACTTCACGGGACCCCAGCACGTGAGCCCTAGCTGCCCCTGGAAGGCCGAAGCGGCCTGTTTGAGCTTTCCAACTTCCTTGTCATTGACGAGGAAGATCGTCTCCTTTTGTCGGACGTCGATCGTCATTTTCAGCGTTCCTTCCTCCGATCTCGGCCCGCGCTTGAATGCGTCATCGTTGAGCATGGGGCGTCCGGTGAGGGGGTCGTTCTCGAGGAAGCCGAACTGACCGCTCTGCCCAAGACGGATGAACGACCTATGGGACGCCGGCCCACCGGCGAAGGTCAGGCCCGGGACAACCCGCTTCTTGGTCCCATTGACGTCGATGTCCACATCGAAGCGGAAGGTGGCCTTGGGCAGCCGCTGGAACGTCGCTAGGCACTTGGTTTCCTCGGTGTTCTCGATGATCCTATCCGAGCCTTCCTCGGTGCCTTGCCAGGTGCCACCGGAGACGCTCCAACCAGCGAGCTCGTTCACCGGAAGGCGGTAGGTGCGCGTGATGCTGGCGTTCGGCGCGTCCGCATGGATCGAGGCTGCGCAGTCTGCGAGGCGTCCGTCTCCAGGGAGGAGTTCGTTTGCCATGGCAACGGCCTGGAGCGCGACTCGGGGGTAGCCAGCCTCCACCCAAGCGTTCGCTTCTGCGATCGTCTCGTCGACGAAGTCAGCCGCGCCGCTCGCGATCTTCCCGCCCAGCGAGTTGTCCACCTTCTTCAAGCCCTTGAGGGCGAGCTCCAGTGCTTCGGCCGCGGTCCCGTCGAACCCGTCGAGTGGACCGTCCATCTCCGGTGCACGGCGAGCCACGGCCGCCAACGTGCGATAGGTGAAGAGGGCGGCGTCGGTGTTCCCTACTTCGCGGTAGCACTCGGCGAGGAGCTGGAGCGCCACGGGGTCGTCGGCGCGCTTGCGCAGGGCCCAGCGCAGGCTTTGCACGGCGTAGTCTGGATGATCGTTCTCGATCTCGACCCTGGCCTGGGCGATGAGCTTGTCGGCTTGTTCCGGCCCGCCGTATTCACGTCGCGCAAGCTCGGCGATCCAGTCGGCCCACATCGCGTTGAAGTCTTTGAAGTTCTCGATTCCTTCGATCTTGGGCTCGTCGATGAAGTACGTGAGGAAGCGCTTGAACTGGCTATCGCCGCCGGTCTTCGTGTACGACCGCATGAAGGCCTTGTAGATCGGTGCGTAGATCCGCTCCGCGTTCTCATCCTCGTAGTTGAGACAGAAGTACACGAGGCCCCACCCAAACGAATAGTAGTTGCCCGGGTAAGAGCCCGGAGCTTGGTAGCTCAAGACGGCCTTGAGCCCCGGCGACTCGTCGGCTTCCTCGTACTCTTCTTTTCCTGTACGCTCCTCCGTGGAGGGACGTAGCGCGGCCGATCGGCCCAAGAAGTAGGCAAGGTTCCGTAGGCGCCCCGACGGGATCCGGTTCGTCTCGACCACTCCGCCGGTCAATAGCGCGGCGCCTTCGAAGTAACTTGCCGTGCCCTCGTTGAGCCAGGTGGGGATCTCATGGATCCATACGGCCTCGGTGAACTGGTGCGAAGCTTCGTGGTAGAGCGTGCTCCACAGGTCATCGAGGGATTTTGTCGATCCCTCGTCGGTGCGTGGATCGTAGGTGCTCACGCTGTTCTCGCCCGGCATGAAGAAGCCGAGGACATTCGCATCCGTGTCCGGGTTGTACTCATCGAACTCGTCCCTCGTCCTGTAGACGCGGACCTCGCAGCGGCGCATCCCCCCTCCGCGCGCCTTGTGCTCAAAGACCTTGCGGTAGAAGGCGTTCATCTGCTCCATCGCGCCAAGGAACTTCTCGGCGAGCTCGACGCCCATGTCCGTCTTGACGGTGTAGTTCGGCCCTTTGGTCTCGTAGGCGTTCTCCCAGTCGCTGTGCTTCTTGTCGAGCCGCTTGATCTTGGCGTCGGTCATGCGCTTCTTCACCTCGACCTTGATGGGGACGCCCGCATTGAGCATGGCGGCGATGGCCTTCTTGTCCTTGAACAGCTTCTCCAGGCTCTTTCGCGCGTCACGCTCGTAGGGCGAGTCCATGAGCGCACCCAGCATGTCCGCCGCGTTTGCGTAGTACTTCTTCGATGAGCTGAGCTTGGCTTGGTTGAAGATCGTCTTGGAGTAGCCGTCGATGGACTGACCCAGCATCGGAACCTCGATCCCGATCTCGTCCCGCACGACGCGTACACGCTTCTCGACGTCGCGTTCCGCAGGCGTCCCCTTGGCGGCGATGCGGGCGAGCTCTGCGTACCAGAGGGCTTGGTCGTCTTCCGTTTCGGCGAACGCGGCCTCGGAGGCTTTGAGGAGCGCCTCTGGATCGTCAGAGTTCAGTTCGACCTGCAGGATGGCGGCTTTGAGCTCCGCTTCGTCTGAGGGAGCCGGCGAGGTGATGCTGGAGCTACGGAGGGGCGTCGCGGGGTACGCCAGCTCACTACCGCCTCCCATCACGAGGGCGGCGGCCATCGCGGACACGCAAAGGGCCGGCAGCACGGAGAGTGATGAGCCCTTGGTGGATCGGGCCGAACGGTGAGCGGGAGAGCTGGGTTTCATAGGGAGGGTCGGGAGAGAGTGGGAGCGACCTTGGTTACGACGTTCGCGCCTGCGCTTGAATGAAGGAGTAGAAGAAGACCGCGTCGGGGTTGCGCCCGACCTCTTTGAGTTCAGCCTGCATGCCCTCCACCGTCTCGGAGTCGACCTTGCCGGCGTCGCTCAGTTCATCGCAGCCGGAAAGCAACAGGTCGGACCAGAACTGGAGGAACTCCGCGCGCTCCGCCGGATGGCGGTTGTCTAGGTGAACCGTCCGGACGTCGGTTTCAATATGTGAATAACCTACGCGTTGGAGCAGGTTGCCCAGCTTCGCGCCGACGAACGGGTCACCGCCCAGTTCGAACTGGTGGTCGTTGAAGGCGCTCCAGTACTTGAGGGTGTGGGGGCTGTAGGGCGAAAGGAAGAACGAGGCGTTCTGCACTTCGTTGACCACGACGGGGGAGCCGTGCTTGAGGCAGCGGCGCAGCTCGGAGAGGACGCGGGCCGGATCTTGGACATGCTCCAGGATCCAGCAGAGAAACGCGCCGTCGAAGGTGCCCGCCTCGAAGTCCAGGGAATTCGCGTCCCCGTGGGTGGCGTCATAGCGATCCGCCAGCCACGGCTGCTTCGAGAGGTACCGCCTTGCCGCCTCAAGGTTGGAGTCGGATGCCTCCACGCTCGTCACGTGCAGCTCGGGGAAGGTCCGGAGCAAGATCTCGGTCTGGGCGCCCACGCCGGAGCCGACCTCGATGAGGTTGCGGCAGCGGCGGAAGGGCAGCGAGCAGTGAATCCGATGCTCGACAATTCTTGCCTGGCGTCTGAGGCGCTGTTCTTCCCCTTCGCTGAAGCCGTGGAGATACCCGTGGGAGGAAGGCGTAGTCGTCATGGGGAGAGGGGCGGGGTCGCGAGTCGTGAGTTGCCTGGAGCCAATCCCCCAGCGGCGGAACCCGATGCGGGGTCAGCTCACCCCTGGGGCAGGGGCCGCACAGGATAACCGCGCGGAGTTGGACGATGCGTATGGCTGTTCTTTTAGGATAGGCGCCACGCACTCCTGTCCGCCCATTCACGCCCCGCCGCCATCCCGCATGTCCGAGTCGATCGAGTCAGTTCTCGCCGAGGATCGTTCCTTCCCCCCGTCTCCCTCCTTTTCGGAGGCCGCTCGGGTCAAGTCCAGGGAGCAGTACCAGCGGATGTGGGAGGAATCGATCCACGAGCCCGACGTCTTCTGGGGCCGCGCCGCCTCGGAGATCCCCTGGCTCAAGCCCTTTGACGAGGTCCTGGACTGGAGCGACGCTCCGTTCGCCCGTTGGTTCGGCGGCGGGCAGCTCAACGCCTCCCATGTGTGCCTCGACCAACACCTCGAGACCGAGAGGGCGGACAAGGTCGCGCTCATCTTCGAGGGGGAGCCGACGCCGGACGGCAAGCCTGAGATCCGCAAGTACACCTACCGAGAACTTCACCGCGAGGTCTGCCGGTTCGCCAACGTCCTGAAGGCCCGCGGCATCGGCAAGGGCACGCGGGTGGCGATCTACATGCCGATGATCCCCGAGGCGGCCATGGCGATGCTCGCCTGCGCGCGCATCGGCGCGATTCACTCGGTGGTCTTCGGCGGCTTCAGTGCGAGCTCCCTTGAAGACCGCATCCTCGATGGGGGCTGCGAAGCGGTGATCACGGCGGACGGCGGCTGGCGTCGTGGCACCGTGCTGCCGCTGAAGCCCGCTGTGGACGAGGCGATCGTCAAGTGTGCGGCCCAAGGCAACTGCCCCGTGAAGACCGTGCTTTGCGTCAAGCGCTGCGGCAACGATGTCGCTTGGGAGCCGCGTCGCGACGTTTGGCTCCACGAAGCGCTGGAGTCGGTCGAAGAAGAGTGTGAGCCGGAGCCGATGGAGTCGGAGGACGTGCTGTTCCTGCTCTATACCTCGGGGTCCACCGGCAAGCCAAAGGGCATCGTGCACACGACCGGCGGCTACATGGTCGGCGCCTATCTCTCGACCCGGTTTGTCTTCGACCTAAGGGACGACGACATCTACTGGTGCACCGCCGACGTGGGCTGGATCACGGGCCACACCTACATCGTCTATGGGCCGCTCGCCAACGGCGCGACCATGGTGATGTACGAAGGCGCGCCGAACGCTCCCCACGAGGGGCGGTTTTGGGAGATATGCGACCGCCACAAGGTCAGCGTGTTCTACACGGCGCCGACGGCGATCCGTGCTTTCATGAAGTGGGGGGACAGCCACGTGGAGAAGGCGGACCTCTCCAGCCTGCGCCTGCTCGGCACCGTCGGCGAACCGATCAATCCCGCCGCGTGGATCTGGTACCGCGACAAGGTCGGCGGGGGGCGCTGTCCCATCGTCGATACGTGGTGGCAGACGGAAACGGGCGGGATCATGATCTCGCCGCTTCCGGGTGTCTCCGCGACCAAGCCGGGCTCCGCCACGCAGCCCTTCTTTGGGGTGGACGCCGCCATCGTCGACGAACGCGGCAAGGAGCTGCCCGATGGGCGCGGCGGCCTCCTGGCCATTCGCAAGCCCTGGCCGAGCATGCTGCGCGGCATCTGGGGAGATGAGGAGCGTTTCCGCGCCACCTACTGGTCCAAGTGGGCGGCCTCAGGGAAGCCCCACTACTACTTCCCCGGGGACGGCGCCCGGAAGGACGTCGAGGGCAACTTCTGGATCATGGGCCGGGTCGACGACGTGTTGAACGTCTCGGGGCATCGGCTCTCGACCATGGAAATCGAGAGCGCTCTCGTCAGCCACGCATCGGTGGTCGAGGCCGCGGTCGTACCTCGACCGGACGACCTGACGGGGGAGGCGATCGTGGCCTTTGTGATCCCATCGGGCAGCGTGGCAGACGCACAGGCCACCGTCGAAGAGCTTCGCGAGCACGTCGGCGTGGAGATCGGCAAGCTCGCTCGACCCGCTGAGATTCGTATCACGACGCGGCTGCCGAAGACGCGCAGCGGCAAGATCATGCGGCGACTCCTGCGCGCGATCGCCAGCGGCGACGACGTGGTTCAAGACACCACGACGCTTGAGGATCCGACGATCCTCGACGAGCTCCGAGCCGGAGGCAAAGCGTGAGGCACTTCAAGACGATGCGTTTCCACATGACCCCCTTCGCACTTCTGCCCCTCGGGCTGCTTCTGTCGCTGCCGGCGGCAGCGCTCCAGGAAGCCACCGACTTGCCTGGCGACCCCAACCCTCCAGGGGAGGCGGTTCAAGAGCCGGAAGCTGAAACGGAGACGGTCGAAGAGCCCGCGCCTGCGCGCGATCGCAACGACCTTCTGCCCCGCGCCGAGGAGCTGCTGGCCGCCTACGACTGCTTGAGCTGCCATGCTCCCGAGTCGGCGTTGCGCACGAAGCTCGACCCTGCGATCGCGCCGCTCCTGGCGGGCGTCACGCGTCGAACCAGCGCCGACTGGCTCATTTCCTTTCTCCAGGATCCGCGTGCGGCCCGGCCGGGCACCACGCACCCGCACCAGCTGATCTCCATCCCGGACAACCTGCGGGACTCGGTCGCCGAGGACCTCACGCACTTCTTCCATTCGCTGGATGGGGGAGACGCGGAGGCGATTCCGATGCAGACGAGCAGCATCGCGTCGCTTGAGGCGGGGCGCCGGTTGTTCCACGAAGTGGGGTGCGCTGCCTGTCATGGACCCCAGGAGTCCGCCGACGATCTCACGTACTCGATCGTTGACCTGACCCAGCTAGAGCCGGCGGAACAGGATGAGTCTTCCGTGGACGCCAATCTGCCGCCCGGAGTCCTGAAGGCGCGCTACACCGAGCTGCCGATTGACCTGGGGCGTAAGGGCGGCATCACGCAGCTGGCCGAATTCCTCCTCGACCCGTTGGCCCAGCGACCGGGCGGGTTCTGCCCGTCGATGTCGTTGGAGGCAGGGGAAGCCAAGGCGATCGCGACCTACCTCCTGCGCGATGCGGCCCAGCGCGTGGATGGATCCTATGAGCGCCGTCCGGGCCTCTCGGTCGAGGTCTTCCACGAGTCGTTCAATGGACGCGGGGGGGGCGGCTTCGGACTCATGGAAGAGGGCGAGCCCGTGGCGCGGAAGATTGCCCGAGGCTTTGGACTCGACCCCTATTTCGACGACGTCGAGCTCAGCGAGCGCGACGATACGTTCGGCCTGCGCTTCAGCGGCCTGATCTCCGTTCCCGAAGCCGGGGAGTATACGTTCTTCCTCAGCTCGGACGATGGATCGCGGCTCTTCGTGAGTGGAGCGCTGCTCCTCGACAACGGCGGAATTCACGCGAACCAAGAGGTCTCGGGCGCGATCACCCTCGAGGCGGGTCTGCACTCGATCGTACTGGAGTACTTCGAAGCCACCGGCGACCAGGCGCTTTCCCTCGGGTGGGCCCTTCCCGGCGCGCAGGACGAGGGACGGCAGGAGATCCCTGCGCAGTCCCTTTCCCACTGGCCGCTGGAGTACCGCGTTCGCGGGGCCGACGGGTTGCCTTTGGAGGACACTTCCTTCGTCGTGGATACGGTACGGGCAGATCGCGGCGGAAGAGCCTTCAAACGGCTAGGCTGCGTGAGCTGCCATGGGGATGTGATCGACTCCTCGGAGTCGACGACGGCCGCTGCGCCTTCGCTTGAGCAGCTCAACGGCGTTCGTCCCGGTGTGCTGATCTGCCTGCGCGCGGGACGCCGCTACGAGTTCGACCAGGAGACCGTTGGCCTCTTGCTGTCCGCGTTCGTCGACGCTGAGAGCGTCGCCTCGGACGCGGCGGATCCATCCCGCGCCGTGGAGCGCTACTTCGTGAGGCGCAACTGCTACGGGTGTCACCGACGCGATGGGGTCGGGGGCGTTCACCCGTCGCTCATGTCGCTCTTCACGGGCGACGAAGACGCAGAGCTCGGGGATCAGGGACGCTTTCCCCCGACCCTTTCGGGAGTCGGCCGTAAGTTCCGCCCGTCGGTGCTGCTTTCCGCGCTACAGGGCAAGGAACGCGTGCGTCCCTACCTGAACACTCGCATGCCCAAGATGGGGGAGATGAACGTCGAGCGCCTCGCTGAGCGACTCAAGGCGGCCGACCTTCCCCTCTCTTCCCTCGGCCACGGCGATGAAGAGACGGATGGCACGTACCTGTGTGAGGCCGGCGACATCGACAACGGCCGCCGCCTAGCGGGCGATAAGGGCGGCCTTGGATGCGTTCAGTGCCATGGGTTCCTCGGAACCAAGAGCCTGGGCGTGCAGGCCGTGGACCTGGGGGAGATGCACCGTCGTCTCCGCTACGAGTGGTTCGCAGATCTTCTAAAGGACCCAGCCAACGTCGACATGGCGTCGCGTATGGCCTCGTTCTGGGTGGACGGTCAGAGCCCCGTCGAGAACATTGCGGACGGCGATATCGACCAGCAGATCCAGGCCCTTTGGTGCTGGCTGAGCGATCGCGAGGTCATGGCTCCGCCCC
>CALHGQ010000058.1 GCA_938030175.1 uncultured bacterium
TGACGGGTCTTCGAGCGCCTTGCCAGGACTTCGATGGGCACTACTTCTGAGCACGGCCTTGATCAACGGCCTGCGAGCGGCGCGCCCTTACAAATTCGGGTCGTAGGTCCCGAAGCTCCACACGTGGCCCTCGAGGTCTAGGCAGGTATAGGCTTCGCCGCCGTAGTCCTGGGACTGAAGGGGCATCACGATCTTGGCGCCCATGGCGGCGGCGCGATCGTGATGGGCTTGGAGGTCTTTCACCACTAGGTAGAGACCTTGGTTGCAGCCGCCGAGCTCTTGGGGCGGGCGCTGCAGCTTGCCGAACTCGTCGTCGCGCCGGGAGAAGACCATCACCATGCACGGGGGCTCGTCGCAGACCAGCTGCGAGTGCACCACAGAGTCATCGGGGCCGGGCACCACGAGCTTGGCGCGAAATCCGAACGCGCCCTCGAGCCATTGGATCGCAGCCGGGGCGTCGAGGTAGCACAGCGATGGGATCAGGGGTCCTGACATGCGTGGGGTTTGGTGAGAGGTCCTGGCTCAACGGCGCGCCCTGGCCAGATCGGTGATGGCGTCGAGCACTTCTTCGGGGCTCAGCTTGTCCGTGTCGATGCGGACGGCGTCGTCCGTTTCCGTGAGTGGAGAGTCCGCGCGCGAGCTATCGATGTCATCGCGGCGCTTGAGATCCTTTTCGTACTCGTCCGCGAGCTCGGGCCGGCCCTCTTCCTTGGCACGTCGCTCGGCGCGCACGCGGGGACTCGCGATGAGGAAGACCTTGAGGTCCGCCGTGGGGAACACCACCGATGTGGTGTCGCGGCCCTCGGCCACGACGCCTCCGCCTGCCTCCACGGACTGATCCGCGATGCGGCGCTGGAGGCGCACCATGGCGCGGCGAACGCCCGAGTGAGCGGCCACCTCAGACACGTGCAGATTGACCTCTTGGCCGCGAATGCCGGGCTCCCCTGGCATCCCTCCAATGAGGATCTTGCCCTCGCCGTCGAACTCCAGCCGTACGTCGCTGGCGACGGTCTTGCAGGCGAATTCATCTGACGTGGAGATGCCACGGTCGAGAATGACGAGCGTCACGGCGCGGTACATGGCGCCTGTGTCGAGGAAGGTGAGTCCCAGCCGGCTCGCGAGGCTGCGAGCTGCCGTGCTTTTGCCCGACGCGGCGGGTCCGTCGATCGCGATGATCATAGGGGCAGATCGTAACCTAACCGGCCCCTCCGCGATGCCCGCGGCCCGGCTACCTATCTGTCCCCGAGGCTTCCTCACGCATGGCCATGACCGACTGCCCGATGAAGCCATCGGCCGCCGCGGGGACGGCTTCGCCCACTGCGTTCACGGCCACTAGGAAAGCTAAATCCACTTCCGGTGCCACCCATGCGGTGGCGAACCACGTGGTGTTGGAGCCCGAATGGGTCAGCGCAGTGCCCCCGGCCCAGGTCCGGTCCGCGCGGATCCATCCCATGCCGTGGGCCGACTCGCCGCGCGCCCCCACGAGGACGCCCAGGGACTTCGCGGTCAAGAAGGGGTCAGGCGCATCGGAGCCCACGCTCTCAAGGAACACCGACACGAATCTGGCCCAATCGCCCATGGAGAGGTGCACGGTCCCCGCCGGCCCGAGGGCGGGATCGTTGTCCAGCTGGACAGGGTTGAAGGAGCCTGGCGCGCCCTCGGTGTGACCCCATGGTTGATCGAGCTCCCCGGGCGTACCTGGCACCCCAAAGGCCGCTGTCGTCATGCCGAGCGGACCAAAAACCTCCTTTCGCATCAGCTCCTCCCAGGACTCATCACAGACCGCTTCTGCCATCGCGCCAGCGACCATGATCCCCAGGTTGGAGTACAGGAACTCCGATCCGGGCTGGGATTCGGGCGCCTTGGACATGGACGCCTCGGCGATCTTCAAGCGCCGCTTGCGAACGTCTTCCCCCGGGTAAGCCCACCAGTCCAGCGCGTTCGCGGGGGCGCCTGAGCGATGGAGCAAGAGATCGCTGACGGTCACGGCGCCGTAGTCGGGGTGGATCTTTTTCGCGAGCGCCGGCAGGACATCGCTGAGGGTGGAGCCCCAGCCGAGCTTGCCTTTCTGGACGAGTCGAGCGACGAGCACGGCGGTCATCGCTTTTGTGTCCGACCCGATGTGCACCAGGTCAGAGGGGGTCATGGCCTCATCCTTTCCGGCGCACCGCACCCCAAACGAGCCGATCCGGGTCGGCTTGCCGAGCTGCACGACCGCGCCGACGGCGCCCGGCGCGCCCGAGCTCTTCAAAACCTCGGCCAGCCGAGCGCTCAGTTCGGCGTCCTCCGCCCAGCTGAGCGAAGGGGCCGCGAGCTCGCCCGCGGCCTGACTGTCGGAGTCCTGGAGCCAGGGGCTGGTCCAGCCGTGGGCGGCGCTACCGAGGAGGGCGAGGGCGGCGGTCGAGAGGTAGATCTTCATAGCGAGCGGGGTACGAGGGCCTGGTCGGGTCTATTCCGCACAATAGACGGAAAATCCGTTCGCAGCGCTGAATCCAGCGCCAACTAGGCCAGCTTCTCCACGGGCCCTTGGGGCAACGCAGCCCACCGGGATTGGGCGCGTGCTACGTGGATTCAGCTATGCGCGACTGGCTCCCAGGAGTCTGTCGCGCATAGATGGATTCGCGTAGTGCGTGCCCGATTTTGGTGGGCAAGGCGCTCCCTGACCCCTCGTGGCAGTAGTCACCGGGGTCTTGGGGCACGCGACGCTGAGCAGTAGCTTCCCTACAGCTCCTCTACAGGTTCTCTAACGGGGCAACGTCACCTTGATCGTGAAGCGCTCATCCGCGGCTTCCACGGAGACGCTGCCCCCGAGGGCCTCGACGCACTGGGCGACGAGCGTGAGGCCGAGGCCCGCGTGGAGCGACGCATCGCTGCGCGCTGCGTCGGCCCGCCAGAGCGGGTCGAAGGCGCGCTCGGCCGTGTCACTCGGCAGGTCGGCCGCTTCGTTGCTCACCGTCCACCACACGTCGTCTGGGGACTCGCCGATCGTGCACGCGATCTCGCTGCCTTCTTTTGCGTACTGAACCGCGTTGCGGGTGATGTTCGCAAAGATGCGTTCGATGAGGACCTGGCTGGAAGAGACGGCCGGCCTGTCGCCGAGGTCCACTTCGGCGGTGAGACCACGCGTGGACATGTCTGCGGCGCGATTCGCCAGCGCATCCTCGAGCGTCGAGGCAAGGTCCACCGTCGAGCGCTCAAGCTCGTGGGCCGCGCCTTTCGCCAAGAGGAGCAGCGAGTCGACCATGCCCTGCATGGACTCGGTGATGCCGAGGCACTCCGTCATCGTTTCACGGTACTGATCCAGCGAGCGTTCCCGGCGCAGCGCCACTTCCATGGAGGCACGCAGGCCGGCGAGGGGCGTTCGCAGCTCATGCGCGGCGTCCGAGGTGAACCTCTTCTCGCGCACAAACGCCTCGCTCAGCCGTTCGCGGGCGCCCTCTAGGGAGTTCACGATCGGCGCGAGCTCGGCGGGAGGCGCGGCGATCTCAAGCGCGTGATCCAGCCTGTCCGCGTCCATCCGCCCGATCTCCTCGGAGATCTTGCGCACTGGGCGCAGTCCTCGGCGTACCGCCCACGGAATGAGTAGCGCAGAGAACACGAGGGCCAAGGCACCAGCGAGCAGCAGCGTCTTCAAGAGAATGTCGAGGAAGGCACGCTCCTCGGCGATCGAAGCCGCGACGGAAACGCGGAAAGTGTCGTCGAAACGGGATCCCGGCCCCGGCCCGCCGCCACGTCCGCGCTGGGGCCCTAGTTCTCCACGCTGCGGGCCGCCTCGTCGTGAAAGGGAGCCGCCACCGGGTCCATCGCCTCGGCGCCCTTCGAAGCGTCCTTCTGGGCGACCATCCATTCGACCTTCGCCCCTTTCGCCCCGGTCGTCCCCTCTTCCGTCGGAGCGCCACCCGCCGCCGCCCCACTTTCCGTTGAACCGCTCGGCCCCCGGCTCCATGATGTAAGAGGCGACCCGGTAGAGCTCGCCGTTCGACCCTTCTACGACCGTGAACGTCACCTCGGACTCATCGGACTCACCTGAGTCGTTGGGCCCGCCCAGGGGTAGCTCCTGTTCGCGGAACTTGTCCGCCGGGAAGTCGGCCGTTCGGGCGAGCTGCTCGAAGATCGGCTGGGGATCATCGGGGTCCCGTGGAAGATCGGCCTCGACCAACCAAGAGAACTGGCTCATCCCAGGCCCCACGAGATCCTCGGAGACCTCGCGGCCCTCGCGGTGAGCCAGCCGGGCTTCCCCTGTCGCGCGCATCGAGCCGATGCGTAGGACGGTCTCAAGGGACTCTTCGGCCCCGGCCACCATTCGCTCGCGGACCGTCCGCTCGACGAAGACCCCGCTGAGCCCAACGCTGACCCCCACGGTGAGGAGCGCCGCCACGGTGAGTCGACGCTGAATGCTGCCGCCTGACTTCACTCGGCCCCTGCGCCGCCCGCTTCGTCGCGGAACTCGAGGATGTAGCCCTGACCGCGCCGCGTATGGAGAATGCGGGGCACGCCGCCCGCTTCGAGCTTCTTGCGCAGGTAGCCCACGTAGACGTCCACCACGTTGCTGGAGGCCGACGCGCCGCTGTCGCCGTAGAGATTCGAGTGGAGCTCTTCGCGACTCACGATCTCCCCGGCCCGGAACATGAAGTACTCAAGGAGCGCGTACTCCCTGGCCGTGAGGTCCACGACCTCGTCCTTCACCGTGACCCGATGGTCGGAGATCGTCACGGAAACGGGCCCGACGCTGAGCACCGGTGACTTCTTCGCATAGTGCCGCCGCAGGAGCGCGCGGGCGCGGGCCACGAGCTCTTCCATGGCGAAGGGCTTGGTCAGGTAGTCGTCCGCTCCCGCGTTGAGAGCATTCACCCGCGACTCGACCTCGTCCCGGGCCGTCAGCACCAAGATGTGGGAGTCCACGCCTTCAGAGCGCAGCGCGGTCAGGAGCGTCAGACCGTCGATACCGGGAATCATCAGGTCGAGCACCACGAGGTCGAACACCTGGTCGTCCTTGAAGAATTGGTGCGCGGTCGTCCCGTCCGCAGCCAGCTCAACGGTCCACCCTTCATCCCGAAGGGCGGTCACGACGGCCCCCCGGATGGGCCCGTAATCTTCGACGACTAGAACGCGCATAGCTCTCCAGAGTATCGACATTCCCGGCCCAATCGAGCCGGGACTCTCATGAACCTATCATCGTCTGGGATCCGCCCACTAGAGGCCGAGCCAGACCACGTAGCCGATCCACGCGAGCAGCAAGACCGCCGCCCGTGGACGGGCGGCGCGGCCGCGGAACAGCGACGGCGTCAAAACGAGAAAGAGCGCGAAGGCGAGGTTCACGGGGAGGTCGCGGCTCAGCGCCTCCGACACGGCGACCGGCCATCCTTCTTGGACCGCGCCTGGAGCGCCGAAGGGCGTGATCATGCCGGCGATCCCCACCACGGCGAGCGTGTTGAACACGTTGCTCCCCACGATGTTGCCGAGCCCGATTTCCGTGTGTCCCTTGCGAGCACTCACGATGCCCGCGGCTAGCTCAGGCAGCGACGTGCCGAGGGCCAAGATCACGAGGCCGACGAAGCCCTCCTTGAGGCCCAGGACTTCCGCCACTCCGAACGATCCCGTGAGCACAAACTGCGCGCCGCCAGCGATGGCGGCCGAGCCGAACAGCACGCGCAGCCAAGGGTAGGGCTTGTGCAGCTCCTCCTCGTCGATGTCCGCGGTCGGCGACTGCTTGCCGCGACCCCGCAGGAAGATCAGCTCGCACGTGTAGACAACGAATAGCACCGTCATCACGATCGCCTCCGGCCGCGTGAGGACCTCGTCGCTCAGCGCGTACCAAAGAACGCCGAGGGACGCGAGCAACGGCAGGCTCTCCCGGAGCGACAGCCGCCCCACGAGCGCCCGCGGCAGGATCAGCCCGACCGTGCCGAGCACGAGGCCCGCGTTCGCGACGTTCGAGCCCAAGACGTTGCCGAGCGCGGCGCCGGGCTTGCCGTCCTGGGCCGCCAGCGAGGAAACCAACACCTCGGGCAGGGACGTCCCCCAGGCGACGATCGTAAGTCCGACCACCCAGCGGTCCATGCCCAGCTTCGTCGCGATCGACGCGGCCCCCTCGACGAGCGCGTCGGCGCCCTTGGCCAGGAGAAAGAAACCGAGGATGAGGGTGAGAACGTCGATGAGCATATCGTGGGTCCGATGGCCGGGAGCAGCAGACTAGCGCCCCCGGGTTCAGTTCCCCACCGAACTCCCCCTGAACCCGAGGGCGAGGG
This sequence comes from uncultured bacterium, assembly GCA_938030175.1. Classification (GTDB taxonomy): domain Bacteria; phylum Planctomycetota; class UBA1135; order UBA1135; genus Saltatorellus. Next base: position 6,249 of record CALHGQ010000058.1, read on the forward strand.
GACCATGCTGGCTGAGAGAACGCATAATGGTGCTGCCATGGCCGCCACCACCCGCCCGCTCATCGCCATCAACGGCCTCTATCACGCGGAGGATCCAATGCTCCGCCTGCGGCAGCGCTACGTGGACTACGTGCGCCGCGGCGGCGGGATCCCGATTTCCCTGACCGCCAGGCTCCTCCCCGATGACGCGACCCCAGACATGGAGTCCGAACTCGACGCGGAGCTGGACGAAGTCCTGGGTCGCGTCGACGGACTCGTCCTGACCGGCGGCGACGACTTCCACGCGGGGCCCCTCGGCCTCGGCCAGACCCACCCCACCGCGGAGGTCACCCACCTGGGCAAGCAGCGCTACGATCTGGCGCTCACCCGGGCCGCCCTCCGCCGCGACCTTCCGACGCTGGGGATCTGCTTTGGGATGCAGTGCCTCGGACTGAGCGGGGGCGGCACCCTCCACCAGGATCTGCCCAAGACCCTGCCTAGCGGGGCCCCAAGGGGGGTCTCCCACGCGGATAGCGCGATTCACACGGTCCGCGCCAAAGAGGGAACGAAACTGGCGAACTCATCCGGGCTAGCCCCGTTTCCCGTGGTCTCCAGGCATCATCAAGCACTTCGAACGGTCCCCCCCCCTTGGATCGTGTCCGCTATGGACGAGGAGAACCTCATCGAGGCCATCGAGCACCCAGAACTCCACTTCGCGGTCGGGGTCCAGTGGCACCCCGAGCTCGGCCCGAGCCTCCTTCCCAACGACCCCGCCGCCGAGGCTCTCTGCAGGGCGTTCATTGCCGCCGCTGAGAGTCACCGCTGGAGGTAGACAAAAACACCATGAAGCAAACACGCATCTCCAAGGAAGAAGCCGCTCGCCTCGCGCAGCGCGATCGCAACCGAATCATCGGACTGGCTATCTTCGCAGCGCTCGTTGGCGGCCTGTACCTCTACTCCGCGAGCAACGCCAGGGACAAGCGCGAGCAGCAGGACGCCGAGCTGGCGAGCGCAACGCCCAACCGCGAGCTCACGGCCGAGGACATCGCGGTGATCCCGTTCGATCGACCCGCCGTGCTGGAGCAAATCGAGGACGGCACCGAGGCTGGGCAAGAGCTTCTACAGAGCGAGCCACTACGCGTCGTTTTCGACTACGCACGGCTACAGCCCGCCACCGCGCTCAAGGCGCTCGGTCTACGCGACCTAGATTCCGCATCGCTGGCGGGGCTCATCGCTGACCCGAGCGCGCACCGGCTGGAAGCGTTCCGCGCGCGGGGCGTCATCCTCGACGCGTCGGAGCGCCCGCGCCCGAACGGGCTGGGCAACGACTGGATCGGCTCCATGCGAACCATGTCGGGCGACGTCGTTCACTTTCTCGTGGGGGCGGCCCCCAAGCAGCCCGGCGGCGAACGTTTGATCGAAGCCGGCGACTACCTGCGCGTCGAGGGACTGTTTTACGGCGCTTATCGCACGGCGGTGGACGCGGGCGACGGGCAAGGCGTCCGTGCCATCACAGGCCCGCTCATCGTGGGCGCGAAGGCGGCTCCCTCCACCGCTCCGATGGAGGAGACCGTTGCCCTTGAGATGCCGAGCCTCGGCGCCGTTGTCGACGACTCCATCGGCGAGATCCATGAGAAGGCGGAATTTGCCCAGGCGCAGTGGGAGCTCATGGGTCACGCGCTCATGCACGGCGACGACGCCGACTGGGAGAACGCGCCAGAGATCACGAGCGAGCTCCTGCGCGAGATGTACGACGACGGCGCATCCTTCCGCGGCAAGCCGTTTCGCATCCCGGTCAGCATCAACATGGACGCCAACGCCCTCGGCGCAGGGGACAACGCCCTCCGCATCGAGGACTTCACGGATGGCTGGATTGGCAACATCCTCTGGAAGAAGCCAGCGCACGTCATTCACTGGCTCGGACCGTTCAAGCGCACGGACCTTCTGCGCGACACGCTCGTGGACAAGAACCGGTACGTGATGGCCAAGGGCTACTTCTTCCGGAACGAGGTCTACACCACGTCCGCGGGCGAGCCCGCGCGAACGCCGCTCTTCATCATGCACTCGGTGGATGTCTTCACCCCCGAGGCCGACCCTTCCGTCGCTTGGTTTGCCAAGGGCGTGCTCGCCCTGACGATCGGGCTGATTGGGCTCATTTACTTCTTGATGCGCGCCGACAAGCGCAAGTCGACGAAGCTGTACGAGGACATGCTGCGCCGCAAGCGAGCACGACGGGAAACAGCCAAGGCTGCGACGCCCGCGTGAGCGAGCAGCCCACCATCCACGTTCCGATAGCGAGCACCCCCTACGACGTTCACGTCGGAGAGGGTGTTCGGCATAGCGCGGCTGCATCGGTGGCGGACGCGGTGGCGAAAGGAGCGGCGGACCGCGTCGCGATCATCGCGGACGAGCGAGTTTCCGAGCTGCACGGGGACCTGAACGTCGACGCGCCTACGCTGAGGCTCAAGGGCGGCGAAGGCATCAAGACGATGGGCGTGCTGGAGGAGGTCCTCAACTTCTGCGCGCAGTCATCGCTCTCGCGCCAGTCGATGCTCGTGGCCTACGGCGGCGGCACCGTCGGCGACCTCGCCGGCCTGGCGGCTTCGCTGTTCAAGCGTGGGATGGGCGTGGTGCAAGTCCCAACGACGCTCTTGGCCCAGGTCGACGCTTCGGTCGGTGGAAAGACAGCCATCAATCTCTCGGCCGGCAAGAACCTCGCGGGGACCTTCCATCAGCCGCGCGCGGTCTACTGCGACACCGGGCTCCTCGGGACTCTGAGCGACGCGGAGTTTCAGAGCGGCCTCGGTGAGGTGGTCAAGACGGCGCTCGTGGACGGTCCGCAGAGCTTCGAGCGGCTGGAGCGCAACGCAGCGCAGCTGGCCGCCCGCGGAACGGAAGCGCTTCGCGACACCGTCGCCGAATGCGTCGCCACCAAGGCAAAGATCGTGGTGTCCGACCCAGAGGAGCGCGGTGCGCGCCGGGCCCTCAACCTTGGGCACACCTTCGGCCACGCCATCGAACACGCGGCGGGCTACGGGCGTATTCCCCACGGTGTGGCGGTGGCGGTCGGACTGCAGCTCGCCGCCGCGGCATCCGCGTCGGTGTTCCAAGACGCCGGGATCAGCGCCGATCGCGTGAGTGCTCTCTTGGAAGCCTTCGGATTGCCGAAGACTTTGCAAGCGCTCCGCGATCGCTACGACCTAACGGCCGAGCTAGGGGCGGACGCCCTCATGGAAGGCCTCGGTCACGACAAGAAGGGCCGCGTCGGCGCGCCCGAGTTCGTCCTCATCCGGCAGCCGGGTCAGCTTGAGCTGGGCGTGCCCCTCGATCCGGACCTGCTGCGGGATCTCTTCGCTTGAGTGAACCGATGGACATTGCCCAAGACGGCAACCTGTTCCCGCGCGAGGACATCCTCGAGGCGGTGGCGCAGTCCGACTGGCGCGACCAAGCCGTGCCGATGGGCGCATGGGGACTGACGGCCCTCGGGCTTTCCGTCTTGGCGCTGGGCACGCCCACCCTCGCTCCCCTCGCGATGGAACCGACGGAATTCGCAGCCGCCGGGGAGCGCCTTTGGGCCCACCCGCTCCATGGACTCGCGCGCGTTCTAGGCCGCGCCGGTCTCGGCATCGAGTCGGCGTGGTACCTGATCTCCGCGCTCTTCCTTGGGCTTTCGCTCCCCGCCCTCGGCGGCGCCCTGCGCGTCCTGGGTATCGGTGCACGATTGGCCCTCGTCGTCAGCCTGGTGACGCTGCTCGCCCCGATCACCCTCGCGCACGGCCAGCTGCCGTCGGACTTCACCGCCGGCGTCTTCGGCGCGTCCATCGTGCTCGGTCTTTGCTGTGCACCTTCGGACCCGGGGCACGCCGGGAGCCGCGGCTACGGGGTTCGTCTCGGCGTCTCGTTGCTGGTGGCCACGATGCTTCATCCGCTGAACGCCGCGTTGATCCCCGCCCTCGTCTTGGCCGCCCGTTCAAGGGGCGGAGCCCGGGCCCTCGCACCTCTTCTGGTGGCCTCGGCGCTCGCGGCGGCGCTTGGGATCGATGTCCTCCGTACCTCGGCTGGACCGGTCTTCCCGCCGATGCTAGGTGCGAGCCTCTTGGCCTTCGGCGGACTCTTTGTGCTCTCTGGCCTCGCTTGGTCGGTGGAGAAAGAAGAGTCGCCGCCTCCGCTCTGGCTGACCGTGCAGTGGGTCAGCGCCGGTGTGCTCTCCGTCGTGATGGCCTACCTCGGCGGCCCGATGCTGCCCATGCTGGGCGTCGCCTCCGCGGCCCTGGCCGGGGCCGTGCTGGCGCGGTTCGCCAGGCCCGACAACGCGTTCCGCGCTCTGGGGGTTGCGTTGGTGGCGCAGCTCATCCTGCTCGGCGCGTTGAACCTGTGGCAACCCTCCATGGGCACCGCAGGGCTCTCCAAGGCGCAGCCCTCGCTCTTCCAGTCCGGCGACACCGTCTACGCCGCGGACTCCGAGCTCGGTAGCCCCGCGGCCTACATCATCCGGCGCAGGTTCGGCGTGCAGGTCCTTCCGCTCGCGGGCTCGGGCAGCGAAGCACCCAAGCCTGGCGGTGGACGCGCCATCAGCCTCGGGCCCCAGCCCAGCGCGACCCCGTGGTTCCTCGATCCTGAAACTGGCACGATCCACGGCCATGAGTAACGCGACGGACACCTCGGTCTCCGTGGAGGGTCGCAGGCGCAGGCTGCTTTTCCGACTGCGCCGCGCGACCCGGATCCTGGAGCAGCGAGAACGCCTGCAGGACGTAGGCCTAGGGCTGCTCGCCGCGGCCGTCGCGCTCGCGCTACCCGCCTCCGAGCCGTTTCGAACCGGCAACGAAGCGCTCCTCCGGCTCTCCGGCGAAACGACGCTCACCCAAGGCCTCATGTACCCGCTCGGACGGGGCGCCATGGAAGTGGCCCCGGGGACGTCGCCGGAGGAAGCCATGCGCCTCCTCGCCGGCGTTGCGTTCGGCGTCGCGATCGCTTTCACCCTCGCGTTTCTGCGCAACCTTGGGTTCCGCCGGACCGCCACGGTGCCCGCAGCGTTCGCCGCCTTCATGACGCCGTTCGCGTGGCTCGGGGGAACGTCGCCCGTGGACTACGCACCGGGGATGCTGGGCGCGTCCCTCATTCTGTGGTCACTCTTTCACCAGGAGCAAACGTCCCGACGCGGCTATCACTGGCGTGCGATCCTCTACTTCGGCGTAGCGTACATGCTGCACATGGAGATCGCGCTCCTGGTGCCCGCGGTCGCATGGGCTGTGTCCCGTCACCCGAAGTACCGCAAGGAAGCGCAGATCAACTTCATGGCCGTGGTCGTGGTGCTCACCATGTCGATCGCCATCGGGCTGAGCGGCAGCTCCGAATCAGCGCGCATCGAACACCTTGCCCAGCGAGCGCTCGCCGGCGCCGACGACTACGGCTTTCGAGCCCTGGGCGGCTGGGCGCTGGCCCTTGCCGTCGGCTTGCCCTCCGTGCTATTTGGCGTCTACCAGCTGCTCTTTGCACGGCGCGATGAGGTCGCCAAGCGCGCGCCCGCATGGATCGTCCCCTGGTGCCTCGTGGCGCTGGCTCCGGTGATCGCTGGCTCCCCGAACTCTGCCCCCATCGCCCCCTACCTCGTCCCGGCGGGTGCACTCGGTATCGCAGACTGGCTCAACCGTCGCGGCACGGCGGCGCGCGAGATGCGCTTCGGCGGCGCCCTGGTGATCCTCCAGGTGCTCGCCACGATCGCGGCTCTCCAATGGGCCACGCCGTGAGCGACGGCTTGAGTGCCCCGCGCCCGGAACCAGCGTACTTTGGCGCCCTGGACGGACTCCGCGCGCTCAGCGTCCTGGCTGTCGTCTGGCACCACGCCCGCCCCCTCGGCCTGGACGCGCCCCTGGCTTCCCGCGGCTACCTTGGCGTCGACGTCTTCTTCGTCATCAGCGGCTTCCTGATCACGCACCTCTTGGTTCGCGAGGAAGCGCGTGCCGGGCGCGTTCACCTCGGCAAGTTCTGGGCGCGGCGAGCGCTGCGACTTTGGCCCCTTTGGTTCACGATCCTGGCCGTGCTTTCGGCGCTCTTCTCAAGCGTCCTATCGGAAGCAAAGATGGTCGACGCCTTCTGGCACGACCTGCCATGGAACGCGACCTACACGAGCAACCTCATCGTCCCAGGGACGTTCCTTGCGCTGTCGTGGTCGCTTGCGCTTGAAGAACAGTTCTACATCGTGTGGCCCCTCGTTTGGGCCAAGGTCCGCGCCGCCGCCGTGCCGCTGCTGCTGCTCCTGGCCGGCGTGTCCACGTTGATTCATCTGGGTGCGTTCGACCAGCGCTTCGTCGACTGGTTCGGACCGAGCGGCGCGCAGTCGACGGCCCTCAAGGCGACCGTCCTGCCCCTGGTGCTCGGCTGCGCCCTGGCGCTCGCGCCGGGGTGGACGGCCAAGCTCGCAAATCCCGCGCTCGCGCCGCTGTGGCTCGCCGGGCTCTTTGGCATCGCGTCCATGGGCGAGCCCGTGACCGGCGGACAGGTCCGACTCGGGGCCCAGCTCGCTAGCGCGGGGCTCGTGGCGTCCTGCGTAGGATCGAGAGGCCCGCGTTGGCTGAGCGTCGCGCCACTGCGCTGGGTCGGCGAGCGCGCCTACGGCGTCTACCTGCTCCACATCTTCTGGGTGCAGCTCCTGCCGATCATCGGAGCGCGCACGCTGCCCGCCGGCGAAGCGTGGGCGAAAGGCGACCGCGGACTCGGGGCGTTCGCGTTCGTCGTCGTCGCCTCGCTCATGGTAGCGGGCGCATCCTACCGATGGTTGGAGCGGCCCTTCCTGGGGCTCAAGGCTCGCTTTCGGTAGGGCTCGAACCGGACGGCGACCCGTCAGTCGTCTTTCTCGATCGAGAGCGTCAGCGGGAACTGATCCGCGCGGGCCATCGCATGGGCTCGGTTGACCTTCTTGCGGGCGACGCTCTCCGGCCAAAGGCCAATGACCGCGGCCTTCTGCGTGTGCACGCGGAGCATCAGCTCCATGGCACGCGCCAACGGCAACCGAAAGACCTTGGTGAGCATCTCCACCACAAAGTCCATGGTCGTGATCGGGTCGTCGTGACAGATCACCTTCCAAAGGGGAGCGAGCCGCTCCTCGTGCACCGTCTCCGGATCGTCGAGCACGACCACCCCAGGTTCCGTCCCGGGCTCGCCGGTGCTCGCCGCAACCCCGAACGGGCCGCCCGTCTGTGTATCGCTCGCGCGCATGCCTTTAGAATGCCGGAAGTCGAGCGTGTCCGCGAGCCATTAGCTCCCTACAACCCGTTAGGGTGTGTCGCAAAGGCGCCCGCCCCGCGATTTTTGTGCCCCCTGAGCCCTCCAAGACCCAGCGACCCCTGGGCCCGAACCCGTGACCGAACTCCAAGCCCTCGACGACGAGATTCAGGATCTAAGGGAGAGCGTTCGCACGCTGAGACAGAGCCTCGAGGAGCGCTTCCTCGGCCAGTCCGAGACGGTCGAGAGGCTCATCCTTGCGCTCCTCGCGGGTGGCCATGTCCTTCTCGAAGGGGCCCCCGGGCTCGGCAAGACGACCCTCGTCCATGCGTTGAGCGCGGCCGTCCACCTGGACTTTCAGCGCCTTCAGTGCACGCCTGACCTCATGCCCTCGGACGTGCTCGGAACGCGCATGCTGCGCGTCCACGAAGAGACCGGCGCGCGTTCCTTCGACTTCGAGCGGGGACCGATCTTCACGAACGTCCTGCTCGCCGACGAGATCAACCGCGCGACCCCGCGGACCCAGAGCGCGCTTCTGGAGGCCATGCAGGAGTCCCAGGTCACCCTCAACGGCACGACCTATCCCTTGGAAGCGCCGTTCTTTGTCATCGCGACGCAGAACCCGATCGAGATGGAGGGCACGTATCCCCTCCCGGAAGCCCAGCTTGATCGGTTCCTCTTCAAGCTCGAGATCGCGCTCCCCAGCGAGAAGGAGCTCACTCGCATCCTCGGTGCAACGACCGGAGAGAAGCCGTCCCCGATCTCCCGCTGCATCACCAAGGCCCAGCTCAATCGCCTCCAAGAACTCGTCCGCCAGGTGCCCGCGTCGTCCACGGTGGTCGAGGCGGTCTCGCGCATCGTTCTCGGCTCGCACCCGAGCCACCCGAGTGCCGCCGGTGACGTCAAGAACTACGTGCGACACGGCGCGAGCCTGCGGGCCGGACAGTCGATCCTACTCGCGTCAAAGGCACGGGCGCTTCTCGCCGGGCGATTGCACGTGAGCGAGGGCGATGTACGCGCGGTCGCCCAGCCGGCGATGCGGCATCGGCTGATCCTCAGCTACGAGGGCGAGGCCATGGACCTCGATCTCGATCGGCTCGTGGATACGGTCGTCGAGTCTGCGCTGTAGTCCACCGAACACGGGTGGCCTAGCGGCGCCTGCGGGCTAGTGGCCCGGCTCCGACGCGATCCCGATCAGGCGCGTGATCTCTTCGTCGAGCTCGTTGAGGCGCTGCTCCGCACGCTCGGCGCGGGTTTCACCGCTCGCACCGTTCTTCGAGCTACGCCAGCGGGATGCGAGACGGCTCAGCCAATCGGCGGCTCGACTCGGCTCGTTCAGTTCCAACGAAGCATCGGCGAGTCCCCGAAGGAGGAACTCGGACTCATCCCCGAGCGCGAACGCGTCTTCGAGGAAACGGAGCGCAGGCCGAGGCTGTCTCTGCCGCATCAAGAAGCGGCCTACGTCGTGGTAGGCGGCGGCAAGATCCGCATTGGGGTCGAGCTGTCCGAGCGCAAGATGGAGCGAGTCGGTGGCGGCTTCCACCTGGCCCTCATCGATCAGGAGCTCCGCCTGGAGGAGAACAATCTGCTCCATGCACGGGTAGAGCTCCAAGGCCCTACCCAGGGCGTCACTTGCGCGCTGGGCGTCATCGCTGGATTGCAAGGCCGTGACGTAGTCAACGGTGAGACGCGCCGCGGGCGATCCAACCTGCCAGTTGTCGTCAGCGATCCCTTGGAGGCCCGCGTGGAGCCTCGTCACGCCCGCTTCGAGGCAGTCGACTTGAGCGCCATGTTCGCCGCGCCGACGATGGAACTGTGCGAGCTCTCGATACCCTCGGGCGTCCGTAGGATCCGTTTCGATCGCGGCCTCAAGGGCGTACTTCGCAGCCTCCGTGTCGCCAGCTCGGTCGAGCTGCCGCGCCTGGGTCAGCCAGGCATCGACGCCGCAGGCGTGCTTGTCGGAGAGGACAAGGGAGCAGACGCGGAACGAAGGATCTTCTTCGGCGGCGAAGCTCGCTCCGAGCGGGGCGTCGTCGGTCTCAGGGGCGGGCAGGTCAACTTCGACAAGCGCCACGGTGCCGCACTGGAGGTGAACCGTCAGGCAAGCTCCCTCAAGCGTCGAGATCAGTGAGACCGGGTCGCGTGTTCGTTCAGCGCCGTCGGGCAGTACGTCCTTGAGCGTCTCATCGGCCAGCAGATGGCCGTCGAGGTTGAAAGCCGTCAGGGTCTGGCCCGTCAGCGTCGGCGCACTAAGGCAGACAAAGCGGTCCTCCGCGACGACGATCGCCGCCTCGGGGATGCCTTCGATCGGAAGCGACACCCATCGGACGAGCTCGCCTGGCTTCTCGATCAGCGCGTGGACCGAGCGACTGGCGTCCCGTAGATCATGGGACGCGACGACCGTCACACGTGTGTCGGTGGCACCCGTCGCCGATTTGATCGGGCCGTACATAAGGGCTGGTGAAACCCGAAGCTGAGCCTCCGCCGGTGGGACGCTCGGAGCGGGCCCTTCGATGGGCCCTGCGACGGGCTCCCCAGCTGACTCCGAGGCAGGTTCCACGGTGAAGCTCTGCCCCGCCCACACGGGGGCCATCACGGCCCAGCCTGCCACCAGCGCCACGCGCCCTTGTTTGTTTGATCCGATTCGCATACCCCTCGCCTGGGCGGGTCCGCAAGGGGCCCGCGCCAGGGGGAGTGATCGGACGGGCTAGGGCTCATCTGAACCGCAAAAGAAGTTGCCCAAAGGGCGGCGCCCAGAACGCCTCGGATCGGTGCAGATCTGCCTTCTGTTGAAGCAGGGCCCCTGGCCGGAGGCTCTCCTCGGCAAAGTTGGCGGGAGGCGCCGGACCTGACCGATACTGACAGCGAAGACAGGAAAGACGCCCCCGCGGCATCGGCCTCGAAAAGGCCCCATCGCCCCCCTCCGTGAACAGCGACGACGAAAGCCCACCATCGAAGCGAACCTCGACGAGAGTTGGACTCTTCTTGGGCCGCGCAGGAGCGGTCCTCGCCGTGTTGTGGTCCGCCTTGTCGCTCCTCTTCGTCGCGGGTGAGTCCGGGACCCTCGCCCTCTGGCGATTCGCGGGCGCCGGGGGCTGGGCCCTCGGCTGCTGGGCCGCCATCCATTTCCTCCGGCCTCCCCAGGGAATCATCCTCTCGATCGTGCTGAGCTTGGTCGTCGTCTGGGGTCTCTACCGAATCCCCCCGCGGAGTGACCGAGACTGGGCGGCCGACCACGCGCACGCCCCCTCCGCGGTGTTCGACGGCGACCGCGTGACCGTGAGCCAGTTCCGCTCGTTCCGCTATCCGGGGGCGGCTGGGGTTGAGCCCCGCTGGGTGACGCAGTCCTTCGACCTCTTCCAACTCGAGGGCTGCGACTTCATCGTGGTGCCCTTTGCTGCGAATCCGCGGCTCGCCCACACGATGGTGTCGTTTCGGTTTGCGGAGGGACCCAACCTCGCGCTCTCCGTTGAGGCTCGACGCGAGAAGGACGAAGCCTACTCCGTCCTACGCGGCGTGCTCCACCAGTTCGAGATCGTCTACGTGGTGGGCGACGAAGAAGACCTGCTGGGCGTGCGGCTCGAGCGGCTGAGGGACACGCTCTACATCCACCCCGTCGAGGTCGAGCCAGCTGCGTGCCGGCAGTTCCTGACCGATCTCTTGAGAGCCGCCAGTGAAGTCGCCGCGAAGCCCCGGTGGTACAACACGCTGCGGTCCAACTGCACCACCCACCTCGTCGACAGCCTAGAGCGAACACGCGGCGCGGCTGTGCCGTGGGACGCGCGCATGCTGCTACCCGGGGGCTCGGCCGAGCTCGTCTACGACCTAGGCCTGCTCGACTCCTCTACGGCGCTCGAGACCCTGAAGCAACGGGCACGCAAGGCACCCGGCGGCACGCCGAGACGCGCTGACGAGTCGTTCTCTGCCTGGATCCGACGGGCGGACTAGGGCTTGCGCGGAAGCCCGATCGACCTCAGGCGGTCGGCAAGCTCCGCCGAGTAACGCAGCGCCGCGGGCCGCATGAGGTGGAACGGGTTCTCCATCTCGGCAGCTTCGAAGGTCTGCATGCCACCGGGAAGATGCCACGCGCGCTCCGACGTGGCGCAGATCGCGTCGATGTACTCGTGGAACTGACGCATTAGCTCAACCTGCTCGGGCAGGCCGACCATACCGTTCCAAATGGGACCGTCCACGAACACGATGTCGTAGCCCCCCGAGTCAGCGTCCTGAATCATCTGCTCGATGGTCTGTCGATCGCGCACCGTGGGAATGGGACCTTCGTGCGCCTCAATCTCGGGTATCGCCGTCTTCTCTGTGTATTCAGGCAGCTTCGAGAACTGGTTCGAAACGAAGGACGAGCTGCCGTCCGCGTCCATGGGAAGACGACTCCCGTCCACCACTTGGTCATGCCTGATCAGGTTCCCAAAGCTGACGGATTCCGTGAAGAGTGGACAGACTCGACTGAACGCGAACTGCGCGAGCTCCTTGGGAGCGAGGCCAGCGGAACTCGAAGCCGCTTCACCGAACGGCACGGGCACCTGCGCGAACGTAAAGCCGTCCACGTCCTTCACAAGCGTCTGCGTGCCGATGACCACGAGCGCCACTGAGGGCGGCGCTTCTGCCTGCTCAACCGAGCGATTCAGCATCCACCGCGCGCCCGTCATCACAAAGCGGCCGTAGGTACAGAGGTTGACGGCAGGGACCCCGAGCGCTTCCTTCAGGACGGAGCCCACCACGGCGTAGTTGCCACCGGAGTCCCCCACGACCGCGATGCCGCCCGCCGGGGCGCCGTTGGATGCAAGGCTCCACTTCCTATCAACGATCAGGCCGTCGTAGGTTCGCTCCTTGGTCGGCGACTTCTTGATCGCCCAGGCGTTGACCCCAAGGACGGCCACCAGAACGAAGAGGAGCGTGAACCCCACCTGCATCCGCGTGGCCGGGTATTCGTGCTCGTCGGTGAGCCGTTCGTGCATGAGTGCCATCTGGACCGCCCCCTTAGAACTGGAAGTAGAAGAACTCGACGGGCACGCGCACGCCGAAGACCATCATCCCGAGGATCATGGCGGTGAAGAGCGCGGCGCGACCGATGACGGGGAGGCGCAGCGGCACCAGGAGATCCTTCGAGAAGTGCTGCGCCAGCTGCACGATCACGAGGGGCCAGGTGAAGTAGAGCAGAGTTCCAAAGCCCTCTGCCGCGCGGTCCGAGAGCGCGAACGATTGATGGGTCATCATGTACCAGAACTGCGCGACGGATTCGCAGCGAACGATAGCCATGCCGATCAGCATCGGCACCCAGAAGAGCACGATGCGCGTCCACTCACCCACGAGGCCGTAGTCCCGCTCGTTCGGCACCTTGCCACGGGCGTCGAGGATGATCCGCTCCAGCACCAAGAGAACACCGTGGTAGCTGCCCCAGAGGATGTACGGCCAGGCCGCGCCGTGCCAAAGGCCGCCGAGGGCCATGACCAGGAACATGTTGCGGTAGGTCTTCGCTGTCGACCCGCGGTTGCCACCGAGGGGGATGTAGAGGTAGTCCCGCAGCCAGGTGGAGAGGCTAATGTGCCAACGCGCCCAGAAGTCGCTGGGGCCCGTCGCGAAGTACGGCAGCTTGAAGTTCAGGAGGAACTCGAAACCAAGGAGCTTTGCGAGACCGCGCGCGATGTCCGAGTAGCCGGAGAAGTCGCAGTAGATCTGAATCGTGAAAGCTAGCACCGCGAGCAGCGGTTCCAGCCCAGAAAGGGGATCCACCCCAGGAGGGAGTTCCAACGTAGCAGCGGCGAAGAGCGAATTCGCCACTCCCGCCGCGTGGTCGGCGATGACGGACTTTTTGAAGTAGCCCCAGCAGAGCAGCCAAAGGCCCGACTGAACTTTCGTCGCGGTGATCTCACGCGGCGCCAGGATCTGCGGCAGCAACCTGGAAGCGCGCTCGATAGGACCCGCAACGAGCTGCGGGAAGAAGCTCACGAAGAGACCGAAGCCGATGAAGTCGTTCGTGGCAGGCATCCGCCGGCGGTAGACGTCGATCGTGTAGCTGAGCGTCTGGAACGTATAGAAGCTGATGCCTACCGGCAGAACGATCTTCAACGTTGGCAAGTGCGCCTCGAAGCCGATCTTGTTCAAGAACGCAGCCGTGCTCTCCACGAAGAACCCGAAGTACTTGAAGAACCCGAGCACGGTTAGGTTCGCCAGCACCGACAGCGTCACGAGCCGTTTTCGGAGCTTCTCGTTCTCGGACGCAGCGAGCTTCTTTCCGATCAGGAAGTCGAGGACCGTCGACAGCGCGAGGAGCCCCAAGAAGCGCTGATCCCAAACCCCGTAGAACACGTAGCTCGCCACGAGGAGCCAAGCATTCTGAACGCGGAAACGCTTCTTTCCCAACGCCAGGTAAACGGCGTAGACAATGGCGAAGAAGAGGGGGAAGACCCAGGAGTTGAACTGCACGACGGGTGGGGAAAGGTCGCAGAAAAAAGCCGTGACCGCGTTCCTAGAGGAGCACGGTCACGGTGAGAGTAGCGGCTTGAGACGGCCGCGGTGAAGTTAGGCCGGGATCAACCCTGCAGCTTCGCTGCCAGATCGTCCATATCGACGGCTTCGAGCTCCTCGCGGTTGATGCGGCCCATGCGCTCGAAGCGACGGCGTTCATCGGAGGAGGTCATCTCTGCACCGGACCCGATGGGCAGGCGCTTGGGCTCAATGCGGTTCTTGCCAGCGGCGCGGACCACCTCGGCGAGGTTTTCGGGGAGGCCTTCGGGCAGTTCTTCGCGTCGCTCAAGGGCTTTGCGGGCGCGGCGGCAGACCTCGAGCGTGCTCGTCAGGTTGGTACGAATCTTCGAGAGACGATCGATGTCGGCGCCGGGGCCGTCGAGCGAGCGGTTCACCTTGGCGCTAGCCACTTCGAGTACGGCGATGAGCGTGTTGAGCTTGCGCATCAGGCGCTCGCGGTACTCAGGTGACTCGAGATCGGAGTTCTTGAAGGGTTCGGACGGTTGCTGACTCATAGTTGCGGTGTTGGGCAGTAGATCCGGGCAAGCCATGCGCTCGCCACACTTCAATCTACCCGCCCCGTGGAGTCCGGGGCGTGGACTCGAAGTCGTTCCCCTTTTAGGACATTCTGAGAGCCCGAGAGGGTCAGCACCCGGCACGAAGTGAGACGGCTGTGCCGCGAGGCTCATTTCGAGCCGCTCCGCTTGGGAAGGCGCTGCGAGGTCTCACCAACGAAAGGGTCACAGCTTGCCCCGAGAGAGGAGCAGTGGCGGAAGCAGAACCGAAGCGGCAGCGCGTCAACCGCAGCGCTCTACGAAGGGCAGTGCCTAGAATCCCGAGGCAACGATCTGGCGCAGCTGCTCCATCGACATGCGCCCGGCGCACACGAAGCTCTTGCCGCCCATGTGTCCGTAGCCGATCTTCCAATCCCGCTCGGATGAGATCTTGAGCTCTCCCGTCACGGCGGAGAAACCGCCGAAGTTGGCGCTGTGCATGAACGTGATGGTTTCGATCCCGTCGGTCGCGACCGCACGGAACCACTCGCCAGCGACGAGGTAGCTGCTCTCCCCTGCGGGCAGCCCGCTGAGGATGGAATCGGGCACCGTCATCGTCTCGGCCGCAACGAACTCGAAGCCCTCGCCCAGCGCTTCCGGGAGATGGACTTCGAATCCAACCTGCGGCGCGACGGGCTGGCCGAGGGAGACGGGAGTCGCGTCGAAGGCTCGGCCCTGCATCTGGAGATCCGACAGGTCTCCGTCGTAGGCGAAGCTCTCGTAGACCACCGAGCTCTTGAGGATCCCGGAGTCATCGTACTCACGCCACGCGAGCGCGAACCCCGTCAGGGGATCGACGTCCGCCTCGTAGCTGCCGGGACGATTGTCGATCGGTGAGTGACGCTCGAAGCTGAGGCGGACACACGGAATGCCTGCCACCGTGGGGGTCGCCGCCAGCGTCTCCACCGTGTAGCTCATCATCGTGGCAAAGGCGCTCACGATCCGGGGATCGCGCAGCGTCATGTTGAAACGCCACGCGTTCTCCGCCTCGATCTCGTAGCCGAACGGCTCGATGGAGGGCGGTACTCCGACCAGCTGAACGAGCTCGAACCCAATGAGGCCCTGACCGTCCGAGCCGACATCCTCGATCTGCTCGAGTCGGTCGGGTCCGATGTGGGTGATGTAGCGACGGACGCCGCGGAAAGCGACGTTGCCGTGGACGTCCTGCATCAGCTGGAGGACGGGCGGCCCGTTGTTGGAGGCCGCAGTCTTCGCGGTCTCAGCGCTGTCAGAGGGCGCGTTCGCGCCGCCGCTCTGGTCGATGCAGGCGACCAACGTCAGCGACGAAAGCGCGGCGGCGAGGCCGAGTCGAAGTCCACGGAAGTGGCAACGCTTCATGGCTAGCTCCCCCCCGTGGCAGGAAGACCGACCAAACCGAGCACAGCGCGGTCCGCGGCGCTCGCGGAGTCACTGTCAACGACGCTCACTTGAAAGACGATGCCACTGGCCGAGGTGAAGCGGCCATCGGGGCGTTCACCAGCGGCCACGCTGGTCGTCACGGCGGCGAACCCGTCGATGGGTGCGTTGTCCGAAACGGTGCTCTCCCCACCCAGCCGGGTGAGCAAGAGAAGGCACGCCGCAAGCGCGACGCCGACACCTGCGGACTGCAACCGGCTGCGGCGACGGACCGGACGGCGGTGAAGACCCGAGTCAAGCTGGAGCTCCAGGAGAGCTTCGAGCTCTTCGGGGGCTTGCACGGCATCGAGGCGCTGGGCCATGCCCTTCACCAAGCCTGCTGCTGGCTGCTCGACGCGCTCCTCCACGAGGTGATCCAGCTCCGAGGGGGCGGAATCAAGCGATGAGGGATCTTCTCCGAGGATCATCCCCGCGACCTGAATGTCCAGCTGCTGTGGTGCGGTGAGGCGCCTGAGGCTGGATACGGTGGTTGCCGCACGGGTCTGCCGGTGACCCGGGTTCATAGCCGCCACAACAAGGCCGTCGAGGGAGGACGGCGCGCTGCGGCGGTCCAGATCCTGCATCCACAGCGCCACGAGGTTCCCGCGCTCGATGGCCACGCGTTCCTCTGGCGTCACAGCGGAGTCAGCGCCGAGATGGGCCTCGCCGCCCGGAGCTGCAATCTCCGGCAGGTAGCGCTCGGGAATCAGGATGCTCCGCTCCTCGCCACCAGACTCCCCAAACCGGAACTCAGACCCACCGGCCGGAGAGGATCCAGCGGGGTCCAAAGACGGATCCTTGGGATCGTCTGCGGAGTCGTGGTTGGAGGGGGAAGATGACATGGC
>CALHGQ010000059.1 GCA_938030175.1 uncultured bacterium
GCCGGCTGGATCCCCGAGCAGCGAGCCAGCGCCGAGAGGGACGCGAGGCGCCTGATCTTCCGGGGGTTGACGACCGTGGAGGGAACGCGCACGGGGACGATCTACAACTCGGTCTACGTGCTTCCTTCCGCGTCGGCGCCCGCCAAGTTCGACCTCTTGATCGTCGCGGTGCGTGAGGACCTGCGTCGACTCCGCCCGGACGAGCACATTCCGCTGACCTCGATCGCAGCCCATAGCGACACCGGGGATTGGAACGACCATCGCCGTTTGCTCGACGGGGCGTCCATGGGGGATGACGAAGCCGGGGGGCACGACCCCAGATCCCTCGTGATCGAAGAGCTCTGCTCTAGTCCGGCGCCCAAGCTGGAGCTCGTCAACCTGGGGGACTCGTCTTCGGTGGTGGTGTCGAGTGAATCGCTCGACGTCAACGAGATCGCCACCGTCACGTTCGGCTGGCGAATCAATGAGTACTTCTCCCGCAACGCGGAGAAGAGGGCGCGCTCACAGCACTTCTCCTTTACGGCATCGGTCCCCGCTGAGTGCATGACGGTCGACCTCTTCGTGCACAAGGACTTCCCGCTGGGCGGAGAACTCGTCCCAGCCGTCTCCCGAGTCATCGATGTCGACCACCGTGCGATGTCTCAGCCGCCGCCGCCAGAGACCCGTGATCGGATGAGGGCTCCCGCGTTGGAGCGCCTTGCCAACAGCACGACTGCGTTGAACACCGAGGACCTGCGCGGATGCGAAGCGATCGCGAGGCACGCGACGAAGCTGGCCGGGGTGGACCTTGACAGTTTCAACGTGCACCGGACGCGCATCGAGTTTCCGATGACGACCGAAGTGCTCACGATCTGGTTGCCGCTTCAGAGCGGCGACAAGCAAGGATCCTGAGGAGAGGCTTTGTGCCCCGCATAGGGTGGGCTCGACAGGGTGTCTTCACTGGGAATGCAGCGGCGAATGAGCCGTTCTTCCCTCGCTGGAGCTGTGGAGGGCGCGTTCAGGTGCGCGCCGTGCGGACTACCAATACTTCTCCATGTGGATCTGACCCGGCTCTCTCTTCTTGTGTCGGGTCATCCCCAGGGATTCCAAGGTCTCCTGCATCGTGGCGACCATCGCGGGGTTGCCGCACAGGAAGACCTGGCAGCGCTCCTTCGTGAGTGGACTCCCCGTCAGTGCGGCGTACGCGTCCTGCTCGAGGTGGACTTGGACGCGGCCGCGCAGGCCGTCCCATTCCTCGGCCGGCACGTCCCCGGTGACCGTGGGTAGGAACAGGAACGAGTCGTCTTTCGCGGCGAGCTGGCGGAATTCCTCGATGTAGCCCAGGTCGTGCACAAATCGGTCGCTGTACACAAGAACGGTGCGACCGAACCGGGCGCGCAGCGATGGGTCCAGCAGCATGGGGCGGTAGGGGGCCACCCCAGTTCCCGTCCCGACCAAGATCAGATCCTCAGCGTCCTGGGCCCCTTCCAGGGTGAAGTGGCCGGCGATGCGTTCGTCCAAGAAGACCCCGTCCCCAACGCCGAGCCGGAAGAGCCTCGGGGTCAACTCTCCGTCATCCACACGGCGGATGAAGAAGTCCAGCTGCTCCTCTCCGGGACAAGACGCGATGGAGTACGCGCGGCGAACGGCCTTGCCCGTCTCCTTGTCCCAGTCGTCCCCAAGGGGGAGCGATAGGTTCGCGAATTGGCCCGGCTGAAAGTCTGGCAGCTTCCACCCGTTCGGGCGAACGGAGAAGGTCGTGAGGCCATCTGTCCATTCGCGACGAGCGGAGATGGTGGCGTTGGGGCCGAAGACTTTCATAGGGAGTGTGGAGGAGGGAGAGCCGCGTCGAGGGAGCATCCGCAGCCAGAGGGCGTCCTGGGTGACCCGAATCCAGAATCAGACTCCCGAAAGCTGCTATCAAGAGGCTTTTCTCGGCCTTTCTTGCGGGAGCCCCACCTGGGGCCTACCTTCATCCTATGCCCGCGCTCAGCATCGCACGACCCCCGGAGAGCCTCTTCGGTGGGGCCGACTGGACCTCCCTAGGCCTCGTGTCCTGCATTATCGGTGCGTTCCTGATCGCTAACTCGACCCTTTTCGAGCATCCGCGCTCCCTTGTAGGGCGGTATTTCGGCCGCTCGATGGGGCGTCTGCAGTCGGTCAGGGAGTACGTCTATAACCGAGTCCAAACAACGCTTGGGTTCGCATTCCTCCTGGCGGGCTTTGGGTTCCAGCTCATCGGGCGCTTCCGCGAGGTCGTGCCGGAAGGGTCAGGCGTCGTCGAGCCACCCCTCTCCATGGCCTGGGTTGGCGTCATCGTGGCCTCGGCCATCGTGCTACTCTTCAGCGGCTGGTGGTGGTCCGTTTGGGCCTTCCGCCGCTACGTTCGCGAGTACTTCTCCGCCAATCCGCGGGACTTCATGGCCGAGCCTGCCGTCGCGCGCGAGGTCGGGGAGCTATTCGGCATCGAGTCCGGCGAGAACGATACCGTCGAGGACTACGTCAAGCGGCTGGTGTCTGAGACGGGGTTGCCGCACCTCGGTGCCCAGCGCTTTGGCAGCGCACCTGGGACGGTGCCATCGCAGAACCCACTTCAGAATCCACTTCAGAGTCCACTTCAGGGTCCGGGAACGTCTGGCTCAAGCCCATCGACGTCGCCGCGATCCGGGGGCCCTCCCTCGCTGGGGAATCTCAGCGGGCCGAGCCTCCGCGGGACCATGTCGCCCGGGACCTCCCCAGGTGGCGCTCCGCCGGGCGTAGGCGGTTTCGCCGGGGCGAGCATTCTTCCCGACGACTTCGAGTAGACGAAGGCGCGGCACCCCGTAACCCGCCCGGCGCGGAGGCGGTCCCCTGGGACGGATGGGGAAGGTGCACTTTCAAAGGATCGAGCGCATCGGCTTGCCTGCGTGGCGTGCGCTGGTGGACGGACTCTTCCCGCGACGCTGTATCGTTTGCGGTGACTACGATGTCGTCGATCCCGGCGCGAGCATCCCAAGCGCCCTCGTCGATGTCTGCGCGGCCCATCGAATCGAGCACGGGCTCTACCGTGCCGGCGGCCCCGAGGATCGAGCCTCCCGTGATGGCCCAGAAGGACGCCCAGGAGGACGTCCAGAAGGAAGTCCAGACGAGTCACCACAAGGATGGGCGGGAGTGGGTGCAATAGACAACGCAGAGGCCGACGCGCGCTGTCCCCGCTGCCTAGCGCTACTGCCGGCGGGGATGTCATCGAGTGTCCGCTGCCGCACGTGTCGCCAGCGGCCGCCTGGATTTGTGGGGGCGGCGGCGGCGTTTCACTACGCGGAACCCGGGGTGTCCGACTGGGTCCTCCGCCTGAAGCACGGTGCGCGGACGGATTTGGCGGCGCCTCTCGCACAGATGGCGTGGATGGAGCTCATGCGGACGGCCGGGGCAGCCAAGCTGCTCGTCGCGCCGCGTCCCGGGGACATCTTCGTGCCCGTGCCACTCCATCCAACGCGCCTCGTCGAGCGCGGATACAACCAGGCCGCGCTCGTCGCATCGGAGCTCGCGAGGTTGGCGAAGGGGCACTACTTTCCGATTCTTCAGCGCCAGAGGTCGACGTTCGTGCAAGGGGAGTTCGCAGCGCCTTCGAGGAGGCTCAATGTTCAGGGAGCGTTCCGGGTGACATCCTCGGTGGACCTAGGTCGAGTCGTCCGGCGCGGGCATCGGGTTTGGATCGTTGACGACGTCATGACCACGGGGGCGACGGCCTCTGCGTGCGCAGCAGCGCTTCGAAAAGCGGGGGGCGGGGAAATCCGAGTGGTCACACTGGCGCGCGCCTAAGGCCGGCTCGTTACTCTCTGCGCCATGGCGCGATCCAATTCAGAACTCGGTTCATCAACACCAGGCTCAGAGCTTTGGCTTGAGCCATTCGGCGGGCTTGCTGGCGACATGCTCCTGGCCGGCTTACTCGACCTCGGCGACGACCGCTTCACGGTGGAAGACCTCCAGGGCTTGGCGGATGCGCTGGTTCCTGGGGAGGCCAAGCTTACGAAGACGGTCGCATGGCGCGGATCGCTCTCAGGGACGCACCTGGATGTCGTGACGCCGGAGACGAAGGCTCCGCCGCATCGGCATCTCTCCGACCTCGCGGAGATCATCGAGGGGTCGCCGCTTTCCAGTGGAGCCAGGGCATTCACCATGGGGGTGCTCCGGCGGATCGCCGTGGCGGAGGGCCGCGTGCACGGCTGCTCGCCGGAAGAGATTCACTTCCATGAGGTTGGTGCCGTGGACACGCTCATTGACGTGGGCGGCGTGGGGCTCGCACTGGAGCGTCTTGGGATCGAACGGGTCCATTCCGCGGAACCCATCCTCGGTTCGGGCGTGGTTCACTGCGCCCACGGCGAGATGCCGGTGCCCGCGCCGGCCACGGCCGAGATTCTGCGCGGGGCCCGGACGATTGCGGGGGGCGGCGGTGGTGAGCGCTGCACGCCCACGGGGGCGGCGGTCCTACTGGAGCTGATGGCGCTCGGCGAGCATCCATCCCAAGCGGGCGCTGCGAGTCAGCGGGTCGGAGACGTGCCCAGTGCTTGGACGACCACGGCGATTGGCTACGGCGCTGGCACGCGCGACCCACGGGAAGGGCCGCCGAACTTGCTGCGCGTCCAGCTTGGGCGGTCGGTGCGCGACCTCGCGCCGGCCTCTGTCCCAGACGTTGCGGCAGAACGCTCTCTGGAGACCATCGACGAGCTGCGAGTCAATCTCGATGACATGACTCCCGAGGACGTCGGGTTTCTGATGCAAAAGCTCAGGGGCGCCGGCGCTCTGGATGTGTTCACGGGCGCTGTGTCGATGAAGAAGGATCGGCCCGGTGTGCTGGTGACGGTCCTCGCGCGACCCGAAGATCGGGCCGCGCTGACCGCGGTTTTCTTCGACCACTCCAGCACCTTCGGCGTGCGTTGGAGTTCGGCCCAGCGGGTGGCCCTGGGCCGACGCTTCGACGAGGTGACGGTGGAGGGGGCGAAGGTCCGTGTGAAGGTCCGCCTCGCCCAGGACGGAGCGGAGACTCACTGGCTAGAGCACGACGATGTGCGTGCCCTAGCTGACAAGCTCAGCATTTCGATCGAGTCTGCTAGGCGCCGCGTGTTGCGGGCGCTGGCCTAGTACTCGATCTCTGCGTGGGCTAGGAAGTCACGCTGCTGAACGGCCACGGGGGGGAACTCGTAGTCGCTCCCCGTGACGTCGAAGTCGTGCCAAACGTAGAACCGCTTGCCCACGTCCATGTAGGCGCGGAGCTGGTAGTGGCCCGGTGGGAGTCCTGAGATCTCGAACCGCCCGCGTCCAGGCGAGTGGCCCTGGGGTGGAAGGTTGTCATCGTCTCGGCTCAGCGAGGCAAGGTACTCCTCGTGGGAGGCATTGTTCGTCGAGCAGTAGGCCGTGGCCACGGGATGCTCCGGTGCTGCGAGATCGAACACCTCCAGCACAAGGTGCGCGCGGTCTTGGTCCTCTCGGAATACGGATCCGGCGATCTGACGGGTCCCTGGCAAGTAGAAGTCAAAGTACGCAGACTCCGCTCCGTCTTGGATGGTCACGGACTCCAGGGCGAGCCGGCCTCCCTGGTGTCCAGGTTCTCCTGCGTAGACGACGCGCCAAGTGCCCGCGCCGATGGGGAGGTCGAATTCCCCGTTAGCGTTGCACGTGCAGTAGGCCGTCGGCGTGCGGTCCAGGTCCGCGTCCAGCTCGAAGCCGATCCTGCCGCGGGGAACGGGCTTCCCGTCGAAGTCGAACAGGGTTCCGCGGGCGTGCAGGTTGAACTGGAACTTTGCGTCGTCGGCGGGTGAGTCTTCCGTTCCGTCCGGCGCGGGCGGCGTGCCTCCCGGCTGGCGGAGTAGGGCCACTCGTGGCGGTTGATCGCTAGGTTGACTGAGCGCATCGGGCTCAATCGAGGTTGGGGTGATCGGTGCGGCGCGCTGCGTCTTGTTCTGCACGGCGGCTTCCGGCATCGGCGCCCGTGAGGTCGACCAGACGGCTGCCAGCAGGACGGCGGTGACGGCGAGGATTCGGAATCGCATGACTCTCCTTAGTTGTGAACGATCCAGTAGCGGCGCGCATGCGAGTCTCGGAGCGCAACGGCTCCACTTCGCACGCGCGCACGAGGCGCTACCTATGGATCAGCGAGGGGGATGGGGCTATCGCGGCCTCGAAGGGCCGTGACTAGCCGCCTAGCAGGGGCAGACTTCTTTGGGCGGGGAGAACTCTCGCTCCTCTTCGCGCCACTCGTACCAGCATTCACCGGAGCCCGAGGACTCGCCGCTGTCGACCTGGGTCGGGTCGCCGTCACACACTTTCACTTTGTAGCGAATCTTGTATTTGACGTAGACCTCGATGCAATCGCCTTCGGTGCCTCCGTTCTGGGGCGTGCCGTTAGGTCCGGACAGGACGCCACCGACGTTCGTGATGGGGAGCGTGAACGTCGTGCTGCCGCCCGTGGAGTTGTCGCCGGCAGGGCCGAGGGGGTCGTCGGACCCGGGAACGTCAGACTCCATCCCCTGTCCAGATCCTGGGATGACTTCGGATCCGGGTGGCGTACCGGGCTCCGTGAGGTCCGTCTTGAACGTGATGTCGTGGGTGTCACCGTCCGGGATGCACGGTTCGGTCAAGACGGCTGCGCCTGCGATGGACGCGGTGAGAAGGAATGCTGCGAGTTGCTTCTTCATGTTTTTCAACGTGGGAGTTGTTGGAGTCTTCTGGTGTGCGCAGCGGGAGGTTGCGCACTGTCATGGGGATTGCTGGGTTGCTAAAGGACAGAGGCTCTCGGCGAAGATCGCTTGCGCGAACTCGACGCTGAGCCAGAACTCGAGTGGTCGACTCACTCTCGCTGGGGAAAGAGCGGATGAGTCACTGCTCATGAGGGTCTAGGTCGGCACGGGATGTGCGTAACCGAGATTCTGGGAGTCGGCCGGTTCCAGACCGTGGATCGAGTCTCATTATTGGGACGGGGGTGCCCTGGATGCCTCTGTGCTAGCCATGTGGATTTTTAAGGTAAATGTGGCGATGGGTGTCCTTGTGTTCGCATTGCGGAGGTTAGTATTTCATCGAACTACGAATTCCGTCACCTTTTTGGGGCCTGCAGGTCCCTCTCCCCATGCAGCCAGCAACGCCCCTCCGGTCCTTCCTCGAGATCCCCTACGACGAGCTAGAGGAGATGAATCTTCGGGCCAAGGCCCAGCGCCTCGAGCGCGTGGATCCTGCCCAAATCCGCGACGAGCGGATCGCCTACCTCGAGGGCGAATCGCGGATCAAGGCCGTCACCGTGTGCTTCACGGACCTTGAGGGTCGGATGCACATGCTGGACTACGACAAGAAGTTCCTGCTCAAGAGCTACGACAACCTGACGTTCGACGGCAGCTCTATCCGCGGCTTCGCCGACCAGGAGGAGAGCGACCTGCGCCTCGTGATCGACTGGCCCGCGTTCTACTGGCTCCCGTCCGATGTCTTCGGCGCTGGCAAGGTCCTCGTGTTTTGCAACGTCCTTGCGCGAGATGGCTCGCCCTACGGCAGTGACATGCGGGGCCAGCTGAAGGCGTTCCTCGATCGTCAGCACAAGGAGAAGGGCCTCACCTGCTTTGCTGCCAACGAGATCGAGGGCTTCCTCTTCCAGGGGCGCGACGCTGAACGTCGCCTCAGTGCGTCCGAGGGCTTCGAGTACGTTTCCATTGGTGGCTACTACCACTCGCTCCCAAGCGATCCGTTGCGGCTCTTCATGGACGCCGCCGCAGAAGCGCAGCGCGCGATGGGGTTCGCCAACGAAAAGGACCACCCGGAAGTGGCTCCCAGCCAGTTCGAGATGAACTTCGAGTACTCCGAGGCGCTCATCGCTGCGGATCAGTTCCAGCTCTACAAGCTCCTATGTCGCCAGGTCGCTGCACGGCTGGATATGACGGCGTCGTTCCTGCCTAAGCCGGTGGTCGGCGTGAACGGCAGCGGAGCGCACACAAACATGTCGATCTCGAAGAAGGGCAAGAACATCTTCTTCGACAAGGATGGCGAGGACAAGGTCTCGGGAGAGGCCCGTGACTTCATCGACCGGATCCTCAACAGCGCACCGGACATCTGCCTCGTGATGAACGCGAGCGTCAACTCCTACCGTCGACTTGATCCGGCCTTCGAGGCGCCGAATCAGATCAAGGTCTCGCCCATCGACCGCGGCTCCATGATCCGCATTCCGCTGGGCAACGAGCGCAGCGCGCGCGTTGAGGTTCGCTCGGTCGGCCCCGATAGCAACATCTATCAGACGCTCTTTGCGATCTTCAAGACGGGCCTTGAGGGCCCGCCCAGCGACCCAAGGGACGAGTCGAAGCGCACGCGGACGCGGTACCTTCCGAGCAACATCTACGACGCCATCCGCATCTTCAAGGGCAGCTCATGGGCGAAGGAGCTCTTTGGCGCTGACGTGCATGAGCGCTTCGCTGATTTGAAGCAGGCGTCCGCGGATCGCTGTCCGCGCGCGCTCGGCACTCGGGTCAAGGTGGCCGAGGTTCAGTACCACCACGAAGTCACGAACCAGACGCTCTGGAACGATTTCTAGGGGCGGCGAGTCGGCGTCGCCGGTGTAGGCCCGGCGACGTCCAGTGTCGCTGGCGGTGGAGGGCCTGGGGAGCGCTTCGGCTCAGACCGCCGGCACCGTGTCGATCACGCCGCGCTCCTCGGTGGCGATGTCGCGCACGTAGCTGTTCTTCTCATCCACCAGGATCTGCTTGGGCGGCTCGGGCTTGTCGCCAAAGCCAAAGGCCATCAGGATCACGCGGTCGCCTTCTTTGACGAGGTGGGCGGCCGCGCCGTTGATGCACAGGACGCCGGAGCCAGCGGGGCCAGGGATCGCGTAGGTCTCAAGCCGAGCTCCGTTCGTGTTGTCGACGATCAACACTCGCTCGTAGGGGGCGATATCCACCCGCTCCATGAGCTCGGAGTCGATCGTGACGGAGCCCATGTACTCAAGATCGGCTTCGGTGATGGTCGCGCGGTGGATTTTGGCTCGCAGGAACTGACGCATGGGGCACTTCGGGGCTGTGGGTGGGGCGGGGCCCCAGGGCCCTGCCGGGGGAGAGGTTAGGCGCGGAGGGCTGGCCCTTCCAGTCCGGATCTGGCTGGCGGGCCGCTGGGGCGGACATCGATACGGACTGGCGCGGCGGGCATTCATGACAGCCTGGTCACGGAGGTCCGCGCCCCCCAGGACCCAGATACCTCCCGAATCCCGCCCTGCCGTCCTGGAATCGCCCCTTCGAGATTTCTAGAGTCGACTCCGACGGCGCCTCTGCGCCGCCCACGCTGAAGCCCCCGGCCACCGCACGGCCGACGGGATTTTCTTCGGCAGGGAGGGGAATCCAATGATGAAACAAACGATGGCTAAGAGGGCTCGGACGTCCGCCGCTATGGCGCTTCTCGGCGCCCTGTTCGTGGGTCAAGCTGCCGTAGCAGCAGCCGCCGCTCCGGTGCTCTCGACGCCGCAGTCCAACCAGTCCACGCAGGCCAACCAATCCACGCAGGGAGCCATTTACCTTCGGACGAAGGGAGAGGCTGTCGCACGCAACTTTCCCGACCAGAACGGCTCGGCGTTGGCAACGATTGCCCCGGGCACGATCGTTCGCGCGTATCGCTCCAGCAGCGGCACGCCCGTCTTCCGCGAGGTCGAGGTGGCGGGCGGCTTCCCCGTTTGGGTCTACGGCGCGTACCTGCAGCAGACGGACACGGAGGACGTGCTTATGGTCACCGGATCGCGCGTCAACATGCGTCCACTGCCCGAGCTGTCCGCGTCGGCCATGGCGCTGCGCTCCAAGCTTGAGAGCGGCAACCGTGTCAAGATGCTGGCCCGCGCCAACAAGTCTCCGCTCTTCCACGAGGATTGGATTCGCGTCCAGGCTCCCGCGAGCGCTAAGGCATGGATCACGGACGGCGCCTTGGAGCCCGTCGATGCTGCGCTCGGCAGGGCCCGCTGGGCGGAAGTGAACGTCCCGCTCCCCTCAACGCCCGCGAGGCGCCAGGTCGCGGGAGTTTCGAACGCTTCGTCCTCTCGAGCTAGCGGCGCCGTGGCGTCTCCCGTCGGCGGCGAAGTGATCGCCGACCTCGCCGAGGCTGACAAGGCTTTCCAAGCAGCGGACGCGCTCAAGGCGACCACCTCCGAAGCATGGCAAGACGTGGTCGACGCCTACGCCTCTGTGGTCGACCGCGCGCCCAAGAGCTCCATTACCCATGCCAATGCGACGGCGCGGATGAAGGACGCCACCATGAAGCTGGAGGTGGCTGTCCTCCGCGACGAGCTGATCGCCAAGCGTGAGCGTCGTGACGAAGAAGTCCGGCAGATCGATGAGTTCCTCGACCACCAGAAGCGCCGTCGTTCGGCCCGCTGGGATCGGTACGAGGAGCGCGGCTGGCTGGAGTCCCGCAACGTGGGCGGCCAGAAGCGTTGGTACCTCGTGTTTGCGGGCGCCACCGTCGCCGAAGTGCGATGCATGAGCGAGCGCTACCAGTTGGACGTCTTCGATGGCTTTGAGATCGGCGTCATCGGTCACGAGGTGGTTCCGGTGGTGCAGGCGACGCAGTCCACGCTGGCGGAAGCGCGAGTGGTCGACATCCAACGCATTGAAGTGATCTCCGCCAAGGGCCGAATCTAGGGTCGCCAGTCCCTTGAGGGTCCTCCTTCAGCTTCTCACGGCGCCGTTCCGGGCGCTGGCGCGACGGCTCTTCCGGTCATCGGGAGGCGGGTACCTATGCGACAACTGCAAGTGGGACTACGGCGATGCTTGCAAGCGCCCTGAAAGGCCCAACGCCAAGACCTGCCCCGACTACAAGAGACGGTAGGCATCAGAGGAGAGGCCGCGCGCGCGCGGCC
>CALHGQ010000060.1 GCA_938030175.1 uncultured bacterium
CTCCTGGTCCGCGACAAAGACGAGCAGGTCTCCCTCCTCGGCCCCCATCACTTCTTTCAGCTTGGCGCCCGAGTCGTCCTGGCAGAACTTCACGATCGAGCCAGCGGCGCCGCCTTCGAGGCCCGGCTTCCACCAGGCCATACCCTTGGCGCCGTAGGTCTTGCAGACCTCTTCGAGCTTCTTGATGTTGCCGCGGCTGATGGCTTCGGCGCCGCCCTTGACGGTGAGGCCCATCACGCGGCCGCCGCCCTCAACGATGGACTCGAAGACCTTGAAGCCGGAGTGCGGGACCCAGGGTCCTGCGTCGGTGAGCTCCATGCCAAAGCGTGTGTCCGGCTTGTCCGAGCCGAACCGCTCCATCGCCTCGCGCCATGTGAGGCGCGTGAACGGCGTCGGGATCTCGACGCCCATCGCGTCCTTGAAAGTTTCGGCGAGGACCCCCTCCCACGCCGCGAAGACGTCCTCTTCTTCGACGAAGGACATCTCCATGTCGAGCTGCGTGAACTCGGGCTGGCGATCCGCGCGAAGATCTTCGTCGCGGAAGCAGCGGGCCACCTGGAAGTACCGGTCCATGCCCGACACCATCAGGAGCTGCTTGAAGATTTGGGGGCTCTGGGGAAGCGCGTAGAACTCGCCCGGGTGCACGCGGCTCGGCACGAGATAGTCCCGTGCGCCCTCGGGCGTCGCCTTCGTCAGGATCGGGGTCTCGACCTCGGCGAAGTCGCGCTTGAGGAACGCGTTGCGCATCGCACCAATGAACTTGCTGCGGTGCATGAGCGCCCGCTGCATGTCCGGCCGGCGCAGGTCGAGGTAGCGGTACTGCAGTCGGAGCTCAACGGCGGTATCGAGCTTCTCCTCGATCGCGAACGGCGGCGTCTGGGATCCCGAGAGCTTGTTCACCGTAGCGGCGCGCAGCTCGATCAGGCCCGTGGGCATCTTGTCGTTCGGGGCCTCACGCTTCGCAACCACCCCCGTCACCGAGATGCAGTCCTCGCGGGAAAGCTTGCCCTCGGCCTCGAAGCCCTCGGGTAACACGACCTGGGTGACGCCGTAGCGATCCCGGAGGTCGATGAAGTAGATCCCGCCGAGGTTGCGGCGCTCTTGGACCCATCCGTTCAGGATGACTTCGGTCCCCGCGTGATCTTCGCGGAGCTCTCCGCAGTTGTGCGTGCGGCGCCAGCTGGCCCCTACTTCAGTCGCCGTCATAGTTTCATCGTTGCCGCTCAGCGGCGCTTCTTGGCGATTCGCTCGCGCATGAGCGCCCGCGCCAGCGCGGTTCGCGCCCGGAGCACGTCAAGCTTTTCGCCGTCGTTGGACTCGTACTGTTCCAGTCGCTTGCGTGCGCGCTGCGCCGCTTCCACGGCGCGCTCCACGTCGATCTCCGAGGCGGGCTCGGAGGTGTCCGTCACGATACGGACGGTGTTGTCGCGCACCTCGGCGAAGCCGCCAGCGATGAACACCGACTCCTCCGCGCCGTTCTCCGTTTTGAAGGCCAGCTCCCCCACTCCAATCGCCGCCACCATGGGCGCGTGACCGGAGAGGATGCCGACGCTGCCGTCGACGGTCGGAAAGCTAACGCTCGCGCACGTCGAATCCAGGAGGATGCGCTCGGGCGTGATCACGCGGATGGAGAGTGTGCCGGCCATGGTAGGGATGAGATCGTGAAGCTCGTGGTGGGATCTGTGGGAGAGGGGGCATCCGACTCAATCGCCGCCCCCAGGGAGAGGCCTAGGCCTTCTCGTTCTCCTTCATCTTCTCGGCCTTCGCCATGGCGGCGTCGATGCCTGAGACCATGTAGAAAGCGTCCTCGGGCATAGCGTCATGCTTGCCGTCCAGGATCTCGCGGAACGAACGCACGGTATCTTCGCGCGGAACGAACACGCCGGGCATGCCGGTGAACTGCTCGGCCACGAAGAACGGCTGCGCCAGGAACTTCTGGATGCGACGTGCGCGGTTGACGACGCTCTTGTCCTCGTCCGAAAGCTCCTCGATGCCGAGGATGGCGATGATGTCCTTGAGGTCAGCGTAGCGCTGGAGCGTCTGCTGGACCTGGCGGGCCGTGTTGTAGTGCTCCTCACCCACGACCTGGGGGTCGAGCATCCGCGACGTGGACTTCAGGGGGTCCACGGCCGGGTAGATGCCGAGCTCCGAGATGGCGCGGTCGAGAATAATGGTCGAGTCCAGGTGGGCGAACGTCGCCACCGGAGCGGGGTCCGTGATGTCGTCAGCAGGCACGTACACAGCCTGCATCGAGGTCACCGAGCCGTCCTTCGTCGTCGTGATGCGCTCCTGAAGAGCACCCATCTCCGACGCCATCGTGGGCTGGTAACCCACAGCGGAGGGCATACGACCGAGGAGCGCAGACACCTCGGAACCAGCCTGAACGAAGCGGAAGATGTTGTCGACGAAGAGGAGCACGTCCTGGCCCTTCTCCTCGCGGAAGTACTCCGCCATGGTGAGACCGGTCAGCGCGACGCGGAGACGAGCGCCGGGGGGCTCGTTCATCTGGCCGAACACGAGCACGGCGTTATCGATCACCGCTGCCTCGCCACCGTCCGGAAGGCTGTACTTCGCCTCGGACATCTCAAGCCAAAGGTCGTTGCCCTCGCGGGTACGCTCGCCAACGCCGGCGAACACGGAGAAGCCGCCCTTCTCCACGGCGGTGATTCGGATGAGCTCCTGAATCAGCACCGTCTTACCCACGCCTGCACCGCCGAAGAGGCCGATCTTGCCGCCCTTAGCGAACGGGCAGAGGAGGTCGACGACCTTGATACCGGTCTCGAAGAGCTCGGAAACAGCTTCCTGCTCGTCGAAGCGCGGTGCATCGCGGTGGATGGGCCACTCGGTGCCAGCCTCGATGCCGCCGCGTGCGACGGTGTCGAGCGGGGTGCCGAGCAGGTTGAAGATTCGTCCCTTGGTGCGCTCGCCCACGGGCACCGTGATCGGCGCGCCGGTGTCGACGGCTTCCATGCCGCGGTTACAGCCGTCGGTGGACGCCATGGCGACACAGCGGACCACGTCGTTGCCGAGGTGCTGGGCCACTTCGAGCACGAGGTCGATGTCGCGCTCTTTGTCCGTAACCGTGATCGAGTTGTAGATAGCCGGCAGATGGCCCGCGGGGAAGCGGACGTCAACGACGGGCCCGAAGATCTGGGAGACCTTGCCTTTAGTCTGGGTGGCCGTGCTCATGGGATTGATGTGCCTCCGGAGGGAGGCGCTGGGGTTAGTGGCGTTGTTTTGTTCTGAGGGGAGGGTCGAGAAGGAGCGGGGCGATCGGGCCTCGCTACTTCACCGCTGCGGCGCCGCCGACGATGTCGAGCAGCTCCATGGTGATCTTCTCTTGGCGCTTGCGGTTGTAGATGCTCTTGAGCTCCTTCTGCATGTCGGTAGCCGCATCCGTCGCGTTCTTCATCGCGAACCGTCGGCTCGCGTATTCGCTGGTCAGGGACTCGAGCAGCGCGCTGTAGATGCGCGTCTCGAGGTAGCGCGGAACGAGCGATTCGAAAATCGTGTTCGCGTCCGGCTCAAGGATCGTGTCAGCGCTGACCGCCTTGTCCTCGCCGCCGCCCAGGGATTCCGGGGTCAGGGGCAGGAAAGGCTCGATGCGCGGGTTGTACTTGATCATCGACTCGAAGCCCGTCGACACGAGGTGCACGTCCTGGTACTCCCCGGTCTCGAACTCGTCCACCAACATGCGTCCCGTGAGGGCCGCGGTGCGGTGATCGATCTCCTCCATCGGAGGATCGGTGATGAAGCGCTTCACGTTGTAGCCGCGGGCCGTCAGGTACTGAGCGCCCTTGCGACCGTACACGAAGAAGTCCGTCTCAGCGGCATTCGGGCGTCCCGCAAGCCACTGCTCGAGTTCCTTGAAGAGGTACGTGTTGTACGCGCCGCAGAGTCCGCGGTCGGACGAGATGAAGAGCACGAGGGTGCGCGTTCCCTTGCCAGCGTTGAACAGCGGCTGGTCGGAGACGTCGTCGCCGAGCATCGACGAGAGACGCGCCACGAGGCCCGCGATTTCCATGCTGTACGGACGCGAAGCGATCGCACGATCCTGGAAACGACGGAGCTTGGTCGAAGCGACCATCTCCATCGCGCGCGTGATCTGCTTGATGTTGCCTACGGACTTGATCCGTACGCGCAGTTCCTTGATTCCAGCCATGTCGTTGGGGAGTCAGTGATGGGGAGAGGAGGTTGGCCCGGCGAATGCGAGCTAACGCCCGCAACGCCGGAAGTCCCTCACGCGCCCATCTGCTTCTTGATGACGCCTGCGGCAGCGGTGAGCTGCGACTTGACCTCGTCGGGGATGTCCTTTTTCGCGCTCCGGATGGCCTCGGCGGCCTCGGGGTGCGTGTCGTGCATGTACGCGATGAACTGCGACTCGAACTCAGCGACGTCGCTGGCGGCGAGGTCGTCGAGGGCGCCGGAGGTACCCGCGAAGATGATCATGACCTGGTCGGCGACCTCAGCGGGCTTGTACTGGCCCTGCTTCAGGATCTCGACGAGGCGCTCACCGCGGGTCAGCTTCTGCTGCGTCGCGGCATCGAGGTCGGAACCGAACTGGGCGAAGGCCTGGAGCTCGCGGTACTGCGCGAGGTCGAGACGAAGCGAACCAGCGGTCTTCTTCATCGGCGGGATCTGGGGGGCACCACCCACGCGGCTCACCGAGATACCAGCGTTCACAGCCGGGCGGATACCTGCGTTGAACAGGCTGCCCTCCAGGAAGATCTGGCCGTCGGTAATCGAGATCACGTTGGTCGGGATGTACGCCGAAACGTCGCCTTCCTGGGTCTCCACCACGGGGAGAGCGGTCAGCGAACCGCCGCCCGCCTTGTAGCGCGGGTTGATCTTGGGTGCCTCGTCCGAGAGACGGGCGGCGCGCTCAAGAAGGCGGCTGTGCAGGTTGAACACGTCACCCGGGAATGCCTCGCGGCCGGGCGGACGACGCAGAAGGAGCATCACCTGGCGGTAGGCCAGTGCCTGCTTGTAGAGGTCATCGTAGAAGATGACGACGTCGCGACCTTCGTCGCGGAACCGCTCGCCCATGGCGCAGCCGGCGTAGCAGCTGAGGTACTGCATCGACGCCTCGTCGATAGCGGAGGCGCTG
Source organism: uncultured bacterium (assembly GCA_938030175.1). GTDB lineage: Bacteria > Planctomycetota > UBA1135 > UBA1135 > Saltatorellus. The sequence goes on from CALHGQ010000060.1 coordinate 5,108, forward strand.
ACGACGATGGTGTACTTCATCGCGCCTTCCTCTTCGAGGCGGCGGACGATGTCGACGACCGTGGACTGCTTCTGACCAACGGCAACGTAGATGCAGATGACCTGCTTCTCGTTGTCATCCCCATCGAGCCGGCGACCGCAACGGCGAGCCCAGCCAGCCCGAGCGGCACTGCTTGGGTGAGGGTGCTCGACCACGCTTGGCGGCTACCGAAGGCCGAATCTGCCATCTCGATGTAGA
>CALHGQ010000061.1 GCA_938030175.1 uncultured bacterium
GCACCGATGGGCCAACCACCGGATGCTCTACCGCGAGCAAGTCCACGTACCGTTCATCCTCAAGGGTCCTGGCGTTCCCGCGGGGAAGCGCATCAACGACCAGGTCCGCACCGCTGACCTTGCGCCTACCATCTTAGACCTCGCCGGCATCTCCCCCATTGGGGGCACCATCGACGGCGAGTCGCTGGTCTCTCGGATGACGGGCGGCCCCCAAGGGGACCTCTGGGCCTACGGTGAGCAGATCAACGGGTACGACTTCAACGCGGCCATGCGCAAGCATCGTCCGGACGCGACGTTCCTGTACATGGTGTCGGACGGCGAGTGGAAGCTCGTCTACAAGCCCACCATGCCCAACATGAGCGAACTCTTCCACGTGGGCATCGACCCCAAGGAGACGCGCAACGTCATCGCGGACAACAACGACCAGGTCGTTCGGCTCCTAGCTGACCTTGCCGTTCGCAATCCATGGGTCGTGGAGGCCTTTCCCCCGACTGAAATCACGGACTCAACGGCCAACGCTGGCGCCGGCGATGCCATGAGCACTCTTGGTTACGGCCAAGCGGACAAGGGTGATGGCACTTGGTGGTGGACCTGCCCGGTGCATACGGACGTGCACGAAGATCGACGCGGCCGCCACAAAGAAGACGACTGCAACCGCATCATGATTCCCATGGGCACCTGGGAGAACTCTCCGCCGAAGTAGAGGGAGCGACTCTCCGCCCACGCAGCGGGGAGCCTCAAGCCGCCAGGGCGAACCGGCCCTAGTTCGAATCGCCGGGATCAGCCAAGAGGCCCGCCGACTTGGCGCGAAGCTGATCCGCCTGTCGCCGCCGAAAAGACCCTTCCTTTGTGCCTGCGACCATCTTGTCGGCGGCCTGGAGCGACTCCGCGTAGGCGCCGACCTCCTGGAGCAGGATCACCCGAAACTTCAGGACGTCCATGGTGATGTCTGACTTGGGATTCGCCTCTGCTGCGAACGCGCGGTAGACGTCGTCGCTGATCTTCCGGGCTTCATCGTGCCGTCCTTGGAACGCGATGGCTTGGGCATGGAACGCGCCGAGGTAGCCTGTCATGCGGTGCGCGGCCCCATGGGATTCCAGCGCCATTTGGTAGCCCGCGAGCGCCGTCTCCTCTGCCTTGGAATAGGCCCCTGAGTTGAGCGCCAACGACGCCTGCTGCTCTAGGAGCGTCACCGTGTGAGGGCCACCGTCCGGCTCCACCGTTTCGAGGTGCTCGGCGGCCTCCGCCAAGAAGCTCTCCGCCTTCTGGAGGTCGCCCGCGAACATCCAGCAGCGTGCGAGATTGGAAGTCACGGTGTGCAAGTTCTCAGACGACGCTTCATGGTTGAGAAAGGTCTCGTGGACGCGATCCAAAATGGCGATGGTCTCCTTGAACTTACCCTCGATGAAGAGTGAGTTGCCGCGCTGCATATCGAGGAGCGCCCCGTTGAGCGGGTTGCCTGACGCCCTCGCGATGTCAGCGGCTTCCAGAAGAGCCAACCGGCTGCCCTCCATGTTCCCTGACTGCGCAAGGGCACCACTCAAATTGTGGAGCGCGCGGAGCAGAGCTCTCTGGCCGCTTGCATCACCGCCTCGGATAGCGTCCACAATGCCCTGTTCAATGGCGGCAGCTTCCTCGGGACGCCCAAGCCCCATGAGCGCTTTGGAGAGGAGGTTGGAAGCGGTGATCGAGTCAGCGCTCCAGGGGTCGATCCGACGCGTGATCTCCAGCAGCTCGCGGGCAGAGACCTCGGCTTCGGCGGTGCTCCCGCTCCGTAGCAAGAGGTTCGTCCAGACCAGCTCGCCGCGCAGTCGCTCTGGATCAGACCGGTCAAAGTGCTCCCGTACCAGCTCGATGCCGGCCTCGACGTGGCCGGTGGCGCGGTCGATCTCGCCGCATTGAATGTAGCCCTCACCCAGCAAGAGGTGGAGATAGCCGCGCAGGCCTTCGTCATCCTTCGATTCCACGCTGTCTTCCACGGACTTGAGCGCCTCTAGGACGGTCACGTCTCCTCCTGACGATAGCGGGTTCACCGTGGAGACCACGCTTTGCAGGAACGTCGATGCACCGCGCGCGATCGTCAGCCTCTGCTCTGCCTCGGCCCGAGCCTCCCGGGCCTGCACCAGCCCCACCGCAAGGGCCATCACGATCCCGGCGGTGGCGAGGAGCCCGACGCGATGCCGGCGAGCGAACTTCCGGACCTGGTAGATCGTGCTTGGCTCGGCCGCGACGACAGAGTCCCCCGCCAGGTACCGCCCGAGGTCGTCGGAGAGCGCCAGCGCCGTGGGGTAGCGCCGCTCGGGATCGAGGTCCAGCGCGCGCATGAGCACCCACCGGAGTTCCTTCGGGACGCTATCGGGGACCCTCGGTTCCCCGACGCGGATCTTCTCAAGCGCTGCTGGAAACGACAGTCCCGCAAGATCGAGATGGGGCTTCCCCACCACTAGCTCATAAAAGATGCAGCCGAGGGAATACACGTCGCTCCGAACGTCGACGCTGGCCGACTGGCCCGAAACGTGCTCGGGACTCATGGTCCCCAGGGTCCCTAGCACATCCCCTTCGCGGGTGAGCGCCTCGGACAACTGTGCCGTATCCCGTTGCAGCGCACGTGCCAAGCCGAAGTCGATCACCTTGATCGAGCCGTGGCGATCCACGAGGAGGTTGCCGGGCTTGAGGTCTCTGTGGATCACACCACGGCGATGGCCAAAGTCCACCGCCAAGCAGGCCGATCGAAAGAGCTCGATGCGAGCGCGAGCCGAAAGGCCGTGCTCGTCGCAGTACTGATCAACGGCGCGGGCGTCCTCCACGTACTCCATGACGAGGTAGGGCATCTCGATCCCGTCCAACTGCACCGCTCCGGCGTCAAAGATCTGGGCGATCCCCGGATGCTGAAGCCTCCCAAGCAGCTCGACCTCCGTCGTGAACCTACGCTGCGCCGACTCCGTGTCCACCCGGTAGTCAATGGTCTTGACGGCGACACGGCGATTGGGCTTTTGCTGCTCCGCCTCGAACACGATCCCCATCCCACCGTGGCCGATAACGCGAACGATCCGACAGCCCCCCACGGAGCGCCCCAGCCAAACGGTCTCGAGAGGAGTCGCCGCGTCACGGAGCGCCGCTGGGGCGACGGCTAGGTCCGCGTCATCCCCGTCGTCTGCCTTCAAGAGGCGCCCCAGCTCGGCGGCTCGGCTGGGATGATCCGCCCTGATCTCCGCGAGCCGGCTGGCACGGGCGGCCGGGTCCAACGGAACGAGTTCGTCGAAGATGACGCGCAGCTCGGTGAGTTCGTTGGAGTCCATGGGAAGGAGGGAAGAGAGAGCAACAGCGGACGAAAAGGCCGCTATCCAAGTTGGGCAGCGGAACGCACGCGATACCGCGCGATGGACGACCGCGTTCGATCGCTTCGGACCTTCAGGAAACCTGAGATTCCCTGGGTCTTGCCCTAGGCCCGCATCGGAGAGCCTTCTGATAGCCTACTTCAGCTGTGCAAGATCCACTACGGGAAGAGCGTGAGGCGAGCGAACCTGCCAACCAGGGCGCAGAGGCGGAGCTCTATCAGGAGCTTCGGGCCGTCGCCGTTGGACTTCTTCGCAAGACGTCCCCGCACCACTCCCTACAGCCCACCGAGGTCGTCCACGAAGCATGGCTGCGGGTGGCGGATCGGCCCCATCTCGACTTCGGCGACCGCCGCTCCTATCTGGCCTTCGCGGCCAAGGTCATGCGCAGCCTGCTCCTCGATCGAGCGCGAGCCCGGGGGGCCCTGAAGCGGGGTGGAACGGGGAGGCGCGTGAGCCTCCATAGCCAGCTCCTCGATCCGCAGTCGAGCGGACCACTCGATGTCCTAGAGGTCGACCAAGCCATCCACAAGCTCGCAGCCCAGGACGAGGAGTCCGGTCGGATCGTCGAGCTACGATTCTTCGGCGGTATGGAGATGCAGGATATCGCTGACACGATCGGATGCTCGATCAGCCATGTGGAGCGACGGTGGCGCTTCGCCAAGGCCTGGCTTCGTGTCGAGTTGGACAAGGCGGAATCCTCTTCAGAATCCTGAAGGCTGGCGCCGCGATCCTGCGGTGGTGGTGTGAAGGCGGACGCGCGTGCTCCGCTTCCCCAACACCTCACCAGGATCGACACCATGTTCGCCCATTCCACCGCGACCCAGATCGCGCTCTTCAGCGCCGCAGCAGGCGCTGCGCTCGCCGGCCCAGCGCCGAATTCACCCCTTGAGGAGTCTGATGCGCTCCCCGGATCCGCTCCCGAGACGGAGGTCATCGCGACCTTCGAAGGCCCAGGTCCGGTCCGCGACTGGATCACGGAGCCGTTCATCGATGAACCAGGGGACGGTTTCATCTGGGTCAGAGGGCGGGACTACCGTGCTTCCTTTGGCGCGAATGGACTCACGTTCCTCCCCGTGCTGGGCAAGGAGGCGCCCAGCGAGATTCCGGTTCGACTTGAGCTCACTGATGCTCGACGGGGTGGAGTCCCCATGGAGCTCAGCGAGGCCCCCGCAGTCAGCCTAAAGAGAAGGTCCGAGGCCAGTGCAGATCCAGCGGCAGTGCTCCACTACGGAGCCATCGAGGAAGTGGACAAGATCACCCTCGACGGCGTCGAGCAGACATTCGTCATCGCGAACGCCCCGGGTCGTGGCGCCCTACGCGTCAGCCTCGAGGTCGAAACCACCTTGGAAATCGTCGACACGGACCAAGGGCTCGAGTTTCGCCACGCAGACTACGGCACCGTCCGCTACGGGGAGGCGATCGTCGTCGACGCATCTGGCGCCACCTCTAGCGTCCAGAGAGAGCGGACCGAGAAGGGATTTGACCTGGTCGTGCCGGAGTCATTCCTCGACAAAGCCACGCTCCCGATCACGATCGACCCCCTGATCACCTTCTTCGGCAACGGAGGCTTCGGCGCACCGGACGACTCCGTCCCCGACATCACAGCCGTCTCCAATGGATACGTCTTTTGCTGGGAAGAGTTCACCTCCGCGACCAACGCCGATGTGTTCCTCACGGCGATCGATCTCAACGGAACGTACATCGGCTCGGTTCAAGCGGAGATCACCAATAGCTTCTACAACGGACCGCGAATCGCCTACACCGCGGCGAACGACACGCTGCTCATGGTCGCGGATGTGGTTCCGACGACCACGGGCTCCGGCAGGATCGAAGGTCGCTTTTTTGATGCGACCACCCTCGCGCCTACGACCCCGTTTGTCCTCATCAGCAGCGTCGGCGTCCGCAAGCGTGAGCCAGACGTGGCCGGGAACAACGATCCCTTTGCGCCCGACGCGAGCTTCTGCGTGACGTGGTCCAACGATATTCAGTCGACGCTCAAGACCATCAGCACGCGTGTGGTGCACCCCGTCAATTCCTCCGGAACGATTCAGACCGTGAGCGTGATCGCGGGCTTCCGCGATCGCGAACCGGACATCTCCAACAGCAACGGAAGCGCCGCCGGGTGGATGCTCGCGTTCGTGCGAGACCTCGACGGAGATGGCCGCGGCGCGATCATGGCCCATTTTGTGCCGCGCAACGGCAACCTGTCGGCGGCGCCAGGCCTGTTCATCGTCTCCAGCGGCTCGGACAACCGCAAGCCCAGCGTGAGCTCGGCGTTCCAAAGCACCTCCCCTTTCCTCGGAACCATCAACTGGTTCGTGTCCTATCAACAGAGCATCAGCGTAGATGAGTTCGAGATTCGGACCAGGGTCGTCGATGCAGACACAGCGATCGGCGTGAGCAACCTGAAGGGGTCCGAAGTCTCGGGATCCCAGAACGGCCAAACAGAACCGGCCATGGTCTGCACGGGCCGCGGCTTCGCTCTGGTCTTTGGCGAGCGGATATCTCCGACGACAACCTACCAAGCCGTGACCTCGGGGAACTCGATCAACACCTCTTTCGACACGAGGCTGGGGTACGCAGAACAAGGTGTAAGGGTGAGCCCTCCCTCTATCGCTGACGTTCGCTTCGCACGGGCAAGTTCGCGCTACGACGCAGATCGCTTCACGACCAGCAATCGAGCAGCCGTGGTCTACGAACGGCGACTGAACGACGCCACCAACAGCGTCTGGATCGGAGGAGCCATCGTCGCAAGCCGCATTTCGAACGCCTCCAGCGACCGCGCGGTCGGCGAACAGTACTGCTTCACGAATCCGAACTCGACTAGCCCCGACACCCGCGGCGCGTGGACGTGGATTCTCGGCCGAACGGATCCAATCTCCGAGAAGACGATTTTTTGCACGGGCCTGCCCCCGAATTCCCTCGGCTATCTGCTGACAGCGACCGGCTTCTCGTTCTCCCCGATGCCCGGGGGTAGCCAAGGCAACCTCTGCCTGAGCAACGGGGTGGGACGCTACGTTGGGACAGTGCTCTCAAGCGGAAGCCTGGGGCAGTTCAGCACCACCATCGACCCAACGGCGCTGCCCCAGCCCAACGGTCCAGTGGCTGCGATGGCAGGCGAGACCTGGGGGTTCCAGTTCTGGCACCGCGACGTGGTCAATGGAGCAGCGACCTCCAACTTCAGCATGCCCTGTCGGATCAGATTCAACTAGATCGGAGGAGCCACGGGCGCCGCGCCGCGGTCATGGGCTAAGCCCAGGGCTAGGGCGAGCGGCGTCCAACCACCAGGTCGCGTGCCCTCCTCCGGCTGAGCAGACGCCCCTTCCCTGGGTCCGCCGCCCGCGTCGAGCGCCTCTGGAGTGCTCCGTGTCGACGAACTGTCCGAGGACCATCCGCACGGCAGGAAGCGCCCATCAAGCCGCGGATCGGGCCCAGGACTGCACTGATCGCCCGCCGTCCATAGGGAGCAAGATCCGCATTGGGGCGCTTCGCCCGACCCATCGGCGGCGCCCCAAATCAATTTTGGCGGATTTTCCATATTTCCGGCAACCGATTCAGACTTGAAGCGTTACACCAGGACACAATCCCTGTCGGCTACCGGGCGCGGAGCTCCCGCCGTCTCGGCTGCTGACGCTTCCCAACAAGAAAACAGACATGAGAGACATCGCCCATACAGGCGCTGCAGCGCTCACTATCGCGGTCACCATGGCACTGGCGGTCCCCGCTCCAGCGGCCGCCGCTCCCGCCCAAGCCAGCACGGCCGACGCCCCGGTCAAGCTCGACCCTCAGCGGGTCACCGGAGCCGTACGCGACGCTGGCATCTACCACCTCGCCACCGGGACCTGGACACGCAGCGGCAACGCCGTCGCGAACTTCGGGCCCGACACGATCTACGCCAACAACTACACGTCTGGGTACTTCAGCACTGCGGGCTTCGCAGGCGGTTTCTCCCCGGGCGGCACCGTCATCGATGAGGGCGCCCTCCCCACCTCGTTGAACACGAACTACCCGGCGGCCAACCGGGATAGCTACAACGTCAACTGCGTCTCGCTCTCGTACTGCGACTTCGGGGCCTCTGGCAGCGGCGGCTGGGAGCTCTCGTTCTACAACGACTACGTGCCGTGTACGTTCAACGCAACGCCCGACGCCACGGTCGTGGCAGCTGGGCTCCCAGCCGGCGGCTGCTGGAGCATCTCGCTCGATCTGTCGGGCGGCTCAGAGTTTTGCCTCGCTGGCGATGGCGGCGACCTCAGCGGCGCTTCCCCCGCGAAGTTCTTTGGCTGGGGCACGAGCTACGCCGGAACCGACGGCGCCAGCTCGGCTGGCCTCCTGCTCGCTGGCCACCCCGCCGCGTCGGACCCCAACTACGTAACAGGGGGTCTGCCGACCGATGGAACTGACACCTACTACGGTCCGCCGTCGCTCTGCTCGCAGGGCGCCACTGGCCTCTACACCAGCGACTTCGTGTGGCTGGAAGATCCAGCGACCAGCGGCTCCAACTGCTACTTCTTCGGCAACTACGCGAACGCGACGAGCTGCTCCCCGGCCTTCTCGCCGTACTCGTCCTTCTACCTTGAATTGCAGGCCGACACCAGCATCTGCGGAACGTCGCCCGGTCCCTTCGAGTACTGCCAGTCGAACCCCAACTCGACGGGTGCCACCTCGACGATCCAGATCACAGGCAGTGCGTCCATCGCCGCCAACAACGTGCTCTTGACCGCGAGCCTTCCGCCCAACACGTTTGGCTTCTTCCTGACCTCCCCTACGCAGGGCTTTGCAGCCAACCCGGGCGGAAGCGCCGGCAACATCTGCTTGGCGGGCGACATTGGACGATTCGTAGGCCCAGGTCAGGTGAAGAACTCCTTTGCGAACGGCGAAATCACCCTGAGCACGGCTCTGGGTGAATGGAGCTTGGGAGCGATCCCCGCGGCTTCGGGCCCCTAC
>CALHGQ010000062.1 GCA_938030175.1 uncultured bacterium
ACTCGGCGGACAGACGGACAGGGCGCTGGCCGCGCCGCGGGCTCACTCCCAGACCAGCTCGATGGCACTGGAGAAATGACTCGTGGCCAGGCCGCCGAACGAGTCGCGATACCAGAGCTGGAAGAACCATGAGTCTCCAGCGGTGGCGGCCACTGCACCCGTCGGCTGCGGGAGCATTTGGGGGTCGAGCTCCAGAGAGACCGCGCCCGAGACGCCCGAGTTCATCACGGCTGGGAAACGCCCAATGGCGCCGCCCAGGCACAGGTTGCCCACGGAGCCACCAGGGCTCATGGCGAACCCGGACTCAAGGCTTCCGAGGAACAGGCAAGTAGAGTCCCGCGGCAGTCTCTCGACGTCGAGACTCACGTCAGACTCGGCGATCGACCTCGAGCCCGTCGCAGTCATCACGGCGCTCAGCCCTCGGCTGTTGGGAGCGGTCGGCTCGCACGTGGAATTCGATACGGTGGGGGCAAGCTCCACCGCGAGAATTCCGTAGTCGCCGGTTACCAGCAACTCGTTATCGTTCGGGCGAACGAGAAGCGATCGTGCCTCGAAGGCACCGGACGGGAGGCCGTCGATGTCGGACCAAGTCGCGCCCCGGTCGTAGGACACCTGGAGGCGCGAGCTCGTCGGTGGGAAAGTGGAGTAGCGCACGATCGCGCCGTCGAGTCCAGATCCAACGGCCAAGGCGCCTACCTGGGCACCGGAACCCACCAGCGAGGTCGTCGAGAAAGCGTCGCCAGAGATGAGCGCTGGCTGAGTGGACCGAAAGCCGGCGATCATCTCTTCTGGATAGCGCTGACCCCGCGCCGTCAGCGTCGGGTCGGGCGAGAATGGCGCGGTCTCGAAGTAATTGAGCGTGACCCCGTCGTCGTCCGTGTACATCAGGTACGAGTTGTCCACCGAGACGACGACCCGCGTCGGGAGCCCCGGCCGCTCGACGACCTGAAGTTCGTCGAGGAACACCGTGCAGCTCTGTCCGCTTCCGAAGGGGCGGCAGATCACCTCTGAGGACCACGTTTGTCCACCGTCGCGGGACACGGACAGGAATCCGGTTTGCACCACCCTGCGAATCGCGACGATGAGGCCTTGATCCCTCTGGCCGATCTCAAACTCCCGAACGCTGGTCAGGCCTAAGTCGACCCACAAGCCGTTGCTGCGCCTGTAGATCTTCCCAAAGCTGATGTAGAGCACTCCGTTGGAGTCGAACGCGATGGGGTAATCGGTGTACGTTGTTACCTCGAACGGGACCTCGAGGGCCTCCCAGGACAGGCCGCCGTCGTAGCTTTCGAGCGGGAGAAAGCTGAGGGCGACGAGGTGCTCAGGGTCCGTCGGGTCTTGCACGAGGTCTCTCACGGGAAGCGCGCCGAACGCTCCGCTTGCGAGGTCCAGCGGACTCCCTTGACCATCCAGATTCAGAACGCCGAAGTCTGTGCCGAGCAGCACATCTGTTCCCGGTCCGCTTGGAAAGGCGAACGCCGTCACCTCAATGGAATCCGGCACCTCGGGTACGGAGGCCCACGTCGAACCAGAATCGCTGCTCTTATAGAGCATCTCATCGCGCCCGTAGCTGAAGTACAGCGCCCCCGGCTCGGTGGGATCCACCTGAAGGCTCGTCCCTGCCTCTCCGATTCGAGTGTGGCTGAGGGACCAAGCGTCGCCAAAATCGTCGCTCGTGTAGATCTGGTACTCGAAGATCCCCTGGGAAAACGGCACGAAGGACCACATAAATACGACGCGCTGTCCGATGAACTCGATCGTCTCGATGGCCGGCGAGAAGATGGACACGTCGTCTTCTGGAAGTGCGACCGGGGAGGCGGTCAGACCTCCGTCCGTTGAGAGAGCGAACTCGGTGTCAGAGTAGGCTCCGACGATGGAGTTCTGTGTCGGGTGCAGCTCAATGTCCCGTACGAATGTCCCCAGCGAGATCCCCGCAAGACCCCAGGTTTCGCCGGCATCGAGCGATTGGTAGACGTTACCTGCTCCGTCGCCAACCCAGATTTCTAGGGGGCGGGTGGGGCTCGCCGCAAAGGCTGTAGGACTGGATCCCGGCGTGGCCCGCGCTGTCCAGGTGGCGCCGCCGTCCGAGCTCACGTGTAGAGTCGCCACGTCGAAAGCGTACGCGTAGCCGCCGGCGTCCCAGCCTAGCTGGATGGACTGGCTCGAAAGCTGCAGCGGCGTCTCTCCGTAGCTGGCCCCTGCATCGCGGGATCGCAGCACTCGCCCGTCGTTGAGTGCCGCAAGTGAGAGAAGAGGGTTCCGGGTCGAGGCGGCTAAGTCCCGGACGGCAGCGCCCTGGGGTGAGATGTCGCGAACCTCTGTGGTGCTCAAGCTGATCGAACCAAGGGTGGTCGCGAGGAGAGAAAGGACGATCATCTGGTCAGGTGGTCAGGTGGTTGATACGGCGTCGGTGAACGAGCTGAGCTTCGGGTCCAGTCTAGGCGCTCGTGCTTGTCCGCCGGTGTCAGGGGCGGCGCTCGCCCCATTGGACCCCGCGTCCCTAAATTCGTTACGAGATTCCTTTTTCGATTCGTCTCGGGTCGAGAGCGCTCGTGTGGGCGGGCCCGCGACACGCTCCTAGGGCGTGAAGGTCACCGATACGCCGTCCGTGAAGTTGGACGTCGGGCCCGCCGGCGTATCGTCGCGGAACCAGCCCTGGAAGCTCCACTGTTCCCCAGCTTGGGCTGCGATGAAGCCCGTGGGCTTGGGGCACCTGGGTCAGGTCGATCGCGAGGCTGACGGCTCCGGCCGCGCCCGCCTGCTGGACCTACGCAATGTCGCGGTAGGAACGCTACGAGAATGATTCCCCCAGCGCCCCCGCACCGATCCCAGCGAGCGGAACTACCGCACTGGGCTCCTACCTCGGGTACTGGCGTAGAAGCGTTGGTTAGGCCACGGATGAAGAATCGTTGGCTTCGGAAGGTGCCGCTCCAAGATGGTTTTCATCTTGTCCCACCGAGGCGTGCCTTGTGGCTGCGACGACGAATGACTGTGTACCAAAGGCGAGCGAGGTGCTCTCGGAAGTACTTCAAGGAGCGCTGATTGCCCGGTACCGCGACGTAGCTGGGGCAATGCAGCGAACGCTCGCGCCTTCGCTTGGGCCTAAAAACAGCGCACGGCCTCACCCGGTCCATCACCGCTCCGTTTGGCTTGAGTCTCTCCTGCCACAATCTGAACAATCGAGATGTCCATGATGCAGATGGTCTTCTTGTGGACGTCAGGTCCGACGAATGTCTGTTCTTCTTGCATGGACAGGCTTCTCCTGTGCGGCTCTGCACCGCGGTTTGAGTTTCGCAGCCTCATGTGCAACCCGCGAGCGCGGGACTCGCCGGTCCATCCATGCTCTCTGGCCCCGCCCCACGCGAGTGGCTCATGAGCCACGCCTGCTAAAGCTCGACGCCCGCAGCCGACACCAAAGGGTTCCGCTGCGGGCGTGGAGCTTTGGAACGGCTATCGCCGCCTTACCGCCACTAGAGCCAGGTGATGGAAAGGCCGTTCGAGAAGTTCGAGGTCACCGAGCCCATCACCGCGTCGCGGTGCCAGAGCTGGAAGTTGCTCGTGATGCCAGTCATGGCGCTGTAGCTAAGGGACGGCATCGTCCGGGGGATCACCGATGTGCTCCACTCACCAAGCGTCGTCGACAGGGAGAACCTGCCGTCCTGTCCACTCACCTTCACTTGACCCGGCTGCCTGAAGCGTCCCACGTCGCCAAAGAGGCAGAGGTTGCCAGCGCTGTTGCCGGGGTTCGAGATGAAGCCCTGGGTCTGGCTCGTGATCATGAGGCACAGCGCCCCCACCGGCAGGTTAGATGCCAACAGCTCGACGGTGTCATCGGTGGCGACAGCGCTACCCGAAGCGGTCAGCGTCGTCATCGCACCGGTTGAGTTCGCCGTCGACTGGCAGTAGTCGATGCCAATCCCCGCCGTAGCATCCGCGTAGATCTCCATGTAGAACGAGGAGAAGATGTCGAACATCGGCGCTCCACAGCCGTTCTGATTCGAGTAGCCGCCGAAGAAGTAGCAGCCTGAGTTGCCCGGCTGAGCAGAGTCCTCAAGGAACCAGAAATCGGTAGCGAGGTAGCCCGTCGTCCCACTGCAGCCCCCCGGGCCGCCATAATAGGTTCCGAAACCGCCGATCGACACAGCGGCTGGGATGTATGCGGGATCCGTCGACTCTGGGTCACCCGTGAGGAGGAAGCCTGCCCCCGCGCTGGGATCGGTGCCGGTATAGCGGAAGCTCCACGCGAACGAGTCAAGGTCGGCGTCGTTGTCCCAACCATCGCCGCCGTCAGCAGCAATGTCGAATTCCTGACCACCTGAGAGGTCGAATTCGATCAACCAGCACTGGCCTGCCGCTGGCAAGCCAGTGGAATTGATACGAACGATCGGCGCCGCGTTGACGGTGCACGGTGAGTACTGCTCATAGAACGAGATTTCCCACCCGCCGGACTGCGGGGCCCCCATGTCGCAGTAGTTGATCTGGTAGCCGCTGACGCGGTAGCTGTCACGGTCGGGACCGATCGCGAACGGGTGTCCGTTGGTCGTTCCCGGCAGGCCGCCCTCATCAAAGTTCTCGGAGCCAGGAGCAAAGCCGCCCGTTGCGCCGGCGGTCGAGAAGTAGCTGCTCTGGGCAGTGTTCGTGTAGATGATATCCGGCAGTGTAGGGCCGAGCTGGCCGGACCGACGCGTCCACGTACCGGAACTCACGTGGTATACGCCGGCGGTCTTGGACGTGGACGGGGCGACCTCAACGTTGGCCAGCCCCGCTGCAGTGGGGCTTTGCTGCGCTGCTGCGGTAGAAGCAGCAAGGAGGATGGGAATACCCAGGAGCACGAGCTGTGCGATGGAGGGAAGGCTCATAAGGATTCTTCGACGAGATGAAGTTGAGGAGTCGAGTGCGCGAAGCTGCGAGACGAGCGCGGCTCTCACCGTACGCTACGAGCTCAAGTTTCGCAAACGAGCAACGCCCGCAGCCGTCCCCGAAGGATCCGCTGCGGGCGTCGAGTCTCGGAACGGCTATCGCGGCCGCACCGCAACTACAGCCAGGTGATGGAAAGGCCGTTCGAGCAGTTGGAGGTCGCCGAGCCGATCACCGCGTCGCGGCGCCATAGCTGGGGTGTGGCAGAAACGTACCTGGTACCGTACTGCCGCGGCTCTACCCGAACTTGATGCCCTGCGCGAGCGGCAGGCTGTCCGAGTAGTTGACCGTGTTGGTCTGACGGCGCATGTACGCCTTCCATGCGTCCGAGCCGGACTCGCGGCCGCCGCCTGTGTCCTTCTCGCCGCCGAAGGCGCCGCCGATTTCGGCGCCCGAGGTGCCGATGTTGACGTTCGCGATGCCGCAGTCGGAACCGGCGGCCGAGATGAAGCGCTCTGCGGCCTTGACGTCGGCCGTGAAGATCGCGCTGGAGAGGCCCTGGGGCACTCCGTTGTGGAGCTCGATCGCGTGGTCTAGATCCTTGATCGGGATGATGTAGAGGATCGGGGCGAAGGTCTCGTTCTGGACCGTTTGGTAGTGGTTCTCGGCGGTCATGATCGCGGGCACCACGAAGTGGCCGTTTTCGAGGTCGCCTTCCATCTTGGCGCGGCCGCCGCCGCGGAGGAGCTTGCCGCCCTCCTTCTTGCAGGACTCAATGGAGTTCATCATCGTCTGGACGGCGTCCTCGTCGATGAGCGGGCCGCACAGGATCGCTTCGTCCATGGGGTCGCCGATCTTGATGTCGTCGTAGGCGCGCACAAGGCGGTTCGTGACCTCTTCGACAAGGCTCTCGTGGACGAGGAGGCGCCGCGTGGACGTGCAGCGCTGGCCGGCGGTGCCGACGGCGCCGAAGAGCGTCGCGGGCAGGACCATCTCGAGGTCTGCGTCGTCCATGATGACGAGGCCGTTGTTGCCGCCGCACTCAAGGATCAAGCGGCCCATGCGGCTGGCGACGCGGCCGGCCACGAGCTTGCCGATGGCCGTGGAGCCCGTGAAGGAGATCAGGGGCAGACGCGCGTCGTCGATCATCTTCTGGGCGACGTCCTCGTTGCCCCCGATGACGAGGCCGGCGAGGCCGCCGAAGCCCTCTGCCTCGAGGATCGGTCGGATGACGTTCGTGAGGCCAATGGACGTGAGCGGCGTCTTGGGGCTGGGCTTCCACACGCAGGCGTCGCCGCACGAGTACGCGAGCATCGAGTTCCAGGCCCAAACGGCCATGGGGAAGTTGAAGGCGGTCAGGACGCCGATGGTCCCGAGGGGGTGCCACTGCTCGCGCATGGCGTGGCCCGGGCGCTCGGAGGGCATGGTGAGGCCGTAGAGCTGGCGCGACAGGCCCACGGAGAAGTCGGCGATGTCGATGGCCTCTTGGACCTCGCCCCAACCTTCTTGGACGCTCTTGCCCATCTCCAGGGTGATCAGGCGCCCGAGGGCGTCCTTGTGCTCGCGCATGGCGTTGCCCATCTTGCGGACGATCTCGCCGCGCAGCGGGCCCGGGACCGTGCGCCAGCGCTGGAAGGCCTCCTGGGCGCTCTCCACCACCGTTTCGTACTCCTTCGCCGTCGCCATCTGGACACGGCCGATGACCTCACCGGTGGCCGGCGAGCGCGACTCCAGGACTTCGCCCGTGCAGGCGATCCAGGACCCATTGTAGGCGCCCTGGTTGAGGTCCTGGATCCCGAGGGAAGCAAGGAAGCTGGTATCGGTGGAGGAGGTCGAGGTAGCCATGGTGAGCGTCTTCTGAGGGCTGCTTGGGTGGATGGGCGTCCGGCTGTGGTCTAAGTCCATAGGCCATCGGCGCGTGTTTCGGCCAAGAGGATAGCGGCTCGGACGGGCCACGGACGTCCTAGCTCGCTATCCTCGTCGGCCGAATACCGCACCAGCCGCGGGTGGCCCCGGGGCCGCCCCGGTCCCGGTCCCCGCCCCTGGCCCGCCTGCCCCCCCTAGAACCGCGCCCCATCCATGTCTGACGGCAAGATCATCTACCACCTCCAGGACCTCAAGAAGTTCTACGACCAGCGCGAGATCCTCAGCGGGATCACCATCGCGTTCCTGGAGGGAGCCAACATCGGACTGATCGGTCCGAACGGCGCGGGCAAGAGCACGCTGCTGCGCATCCTGGCCGGCGAGGACACGGACATCGAGGGCACAGCCCGTCCTATCCAAGGCCTGTCGGTCGGTTACTTGGAGCAGGAACCGCCCCTCGACGAGACGAAGACCGTCGGCGAGAACATCGACCTCGCCGTCTCGGAGCTGCGCGCCCTCGAAGCACGCTACTACGAGGTCATGACGATCATGGGCGACGCCGAGGGCGAGGAGGCCGAGAAGCTCTCGAAGGAGTACGACGACCTCCAGATCGCCATGGACACCAAGGGCATCTGGGACCTCGACAGCCGACTGGAGCAGGCGGCCCACGCGCTGCAGGTGCCGCCGATGGATTCAGGCGTCACGAAGCTCTCCGGCGGTGAGCGTCGCCGCGTTGCGCTGTGCAAGCTGCTCCTTGAGCACCCCGACCTCTTGCTCTTGGACGAGCCCACCAACCACCTCGACTCCGAATCGATCGCGTGGCTGGAGAATCACCTTGAGGAGTACGACGGCACCGTCATCCTCATCACCCACGACCGCTACTTCCTCGACAACGTCGTCGGCTGGATGCTCGAGATCGAGCGCGGTCAGGCACGCCCCTACAAGGGCAACTACAGCGCCTACCTCGACGCCAAGGGCAAGATGCTCGACGTCAAGCGCAAGAGCGACAGTAGCCGCGCCAAGGTGCTGGCACGCGAGCGGGAATGGCTATCGAAAACGCCTGCGGCGCGGACGACCCAGTCCAAGGCGCGACTCAAGCGCTACCAGGACCTCGCCGCCGAAGCGCGCGCCGACGAGATGGCCCAGTCCTTGGAGCTCCGCATCCCCCCGGGCCCTCGCCTCGGCGACAAGGTGCTCGAGGTCAAGGACCTCGCCAAGGGCTACGGCGATCGCACGCTGTTCAAGGACCTGACGTTCTCGATGCCGCCCCAAGCGAAGCTCGGCGTCATCGGCGCCAACGGCATGGGCAAGTCGACGCTGATGAAGATCATCATCGGCACCGAGGAAGCGGACAGCGGCGTGGTGGAGCAGGGCTCCACGGTCCTCCTGCGCTTCCTCGACCAAAGCCGGACGGTGCTCGACGACGAGCAGACGGTGTTCCAGAACATCACGGACGGCAACGAACAGCTCCCCTTCGGTACCTCGGTCATCGACAGCCGCGCGTACGTCGCGCGCTTCAACTTCAAGGGTGAGGACCAGCAGCGCAAGGTCGGCGAGTGCTCCGGCGGCCAGCGCAACCGCGTGATGCTCGCCAAGATGCTGCGCGAGCCCGCCAACCTCATCATCATGGACGAGCCGACGAACGACCTCGACCTCGACACCCTGCGGGTGCTCGAAGAGGCGATCGTCCACTACCCCGGCTCGATGATCATCGTGACGCACGACCGCTATTTCCTGAACCGCATCGCGACCCACATCCTGGCCTTCGAAGGCCTCGACGAAAATGGCGTGGCCATCGTGCGCTTCCACCACGGCGACTACGAGTCGTACAAGGACTGGAAGCGTGGACAGGGTGAGGACCTCGACAACGTGAAGGGTCCCCGGCGCAAGTTCGCTCGCTAGGCCTGTCCCCTTTGACCGCCGTTAAGCCAGAACCCGAAGCACTCCAAACGGCGCATCGCTCCCTCCGCGATGCGCCCACGGGGTCGATCGGCTCCGTCGCGGCGGGCTTCCGCGAAGAGATCGCCGGGTTCCTGGAGCAGCACGGCCCCATCGCGCTCACCCGGGCCTGCGAGCCCGGTCACCTGACCGCGTCGTGCCTACTTTGGAACGCCACGGGCACCAAGGTGCTCCTGCACCACCACCGCAAGCTCAACCTGTGGCTCCAGTTCGGCGGCCACTGCGACGGCGA
>CALHGQ010000063.1 GCA_938030175.1 uncultured bacterium
GGTCTGCTGAGGCTCGGTCTGCTGAGACCCCGATCCGCTGAGGCTCGGCCTGCTGAGGCTCGGTCCGGTCCCTTGAGACTCCGTCCGATCCCCTGAGACTCCGTCCGGTCCCCTCAGGCGACCCGCTCAGGTGACAGCGGATTCGACCCGTCGATGAGCAGCTCGGGGGGGTCCGCCTCGAGCTTCGCGTAGGCCGCAGGAAGGCACTCCAGGAGAGCCACGACCGGCGCGACCCCCACGCGGAGTCCTCGGGCACGGCGCACGAGGACTTCTTCGTCGGCGGTCAATCCGATCGCTGCATCACAGGCGCTGACGGAGCCGGGCTGTGGATCGTCGAGGACCTCCAGATCACGCCCCAACTCCTCGGCCACGCGGCGACGGTCCTGGGCGAAGATCGTCTTGCCCGCCATCGGCAGGCCAACGACAGCGATCGTCTTGGCATCTGGCAGATCCGCCAGGGCATCGCGGATCGCCTGGTCGCGCTGCTCCAAGCGCCTGATGAGCTGATCGAAGCCGTCCAGCATGGCCTCGGAGTGGACCTCTTCCTGGGCTCCGCCGTAGCCCCGGGGGATGTGAACGAACGGCAGGCCGTTCTCCCAGGCCGCATCACGATCGCCCCTGCGGTCCCCCACCATGACGGCGCTCCGCGTGTCGAAGTGGGCCAAGATGTCCGCGATCATGTCCGCCTTGTTGTGGATCCCAGGGCTCCGCAGGCACCGCGCTTCCTCGATCCAACGGGAGAGCCCGAGTCCGCTCATCATGGCGTTGAGGTACTCGAACCCACAGTTCGAGGCGACGCCGAGGCGCACGCCGCAGACCTCCAGCAGGTCGAGCGTCTCCGGCACGGCCCCGAGGATCTCAGCTTGCCCGCGGGCCAACCGGAGGGACTCCGCCTTGCGGCAGGCTTGCATGAGCTCGACGCGGACTCTGGCGTCGAGATCGGCGAACGACTCCGCAAACGCTTCCTCGATGGGACGCCCCACCATGGCGAGCCACTCCGCCGACGTCGGTATTCCGCGGGTGATGCCGCGCTCCGCAAAGAACGTACGCGTCGCCGTGCGCGCAGCGTCAGGCCAGTAGCGCTCCGTGGCCACTAGCGTGCCGTCAAGGTCGAAGATGATCGCGTCGAAGGGGAAGGAACTCATTCGGGCACATCTCTAGCTTCGGCGGCCACGTCGATCAAGCCTTCAACGACCACGAGCTCGGGCTCGAACCGTTCCAGGCGATTCACCATCACCTCGATTGCTTCCGGGTTCGAGTCCACGAGCAGGAACCGGCGGTCGTTCATGGCCGCTGCCTCCCCCGTCGTCCCGCTACCGCCAAAGAAGTCCAGCACGAGGTCACCAGGGGCCGAGTGCACCTTCACGATGCGCTCCAGCACGCCGAGCGGTTTTTGGGTGGCGTAGCCAGTCTTCTCTTTACCGCTCGGACTCACGATCGTGTGCCACCAAACGTCCGTGGGTGTCTTGCCGCGCGCCGCCTTCTCCGGGGTCACGAGGCCCGGCGCCATGTAGGGGATTCGATCCATCGCCTCGAAGTCGAAGGTGTAGCGCTTTGGGTCCTTGGCATACCAAAGAATGCTGTCGTGCTTCGGCGACCACTTCTTCTTGGTGCGCCCACCGTAGTCGTAGGCCCAGATGATCTCGTTCATGAAGCACTCCCGCCCGAAGATCTCGTCGAGGACCACCTTGCAGTAGTGCACCTCGCGGAAATCGATATGGAGGAAGAAGCTCCCGTCCGCCGCGAGGAGTCGGTGCGCCTCTTCTAGGCGCGGGCGGATGAACGCCTGGAAGTCGTGAAAGGCATCGTTGTAGCCCGACTTCTTGAGCTCGACGGTTCGGTAGCGCCGGCCGCTGAACCCGATTCGGTCTCCCCCCTCCTCGTCGTGGACCGCCTTCATTCTCTGGCGCTCCTGGCGTCGGCCCGTATTGAAAGGTGGGTCGATGTAGATGAGGTCCGCGAGCTCTCCCTCCAGGGACGCGAGGTAGTCAAGATTGTCGGCACAGACGATGCGGTTCGGTGCGTTCATCTCGAGGCGTCAGAGGAGGGCGGTGCGGGGCGGACGCCCAGATCCTAGGGAATCCAGTCCCCACTCCCGCACCCCGGATGGGAACCCAGCAGAAAACCCCGTTGGAATAGCGCAAAGGTCCGCCGGAGATCCACGGAAGCACGCGAGCATCCCTAGGGGCCAGCCGCCCGCTCGGTAAACTCTCCCCATGATTCTCTCCGCCCTGATGGCCATCACGCTCGGCTGTTCCCTTCCGCAAGAGGCCCCAGGCGACCCGCTCGAGGCAGCGGCTAACGCCCCCCCGGCGCCCCGATCGCTGGGGCAAGAGCTGATGCTCGAACTCTCGAAGGAGCCACGCATCGTCGGCACTCGCGGCTACGACCGTGCCCTCGACCTGATCGGCAACGCGTTGACCCAGGCGGGGTTGAAGCCCGAACGCCGAGTGCGCAAGAGCGGCCGCGCGATTCCGCTGCGCTCGGACCTGCTCCTCTTCGAGGACGGCACCGGCCAAGAGCCGTTCGCCGGACTGCGCGAGCGCTGGGACCCAGCGGCGATCCCGACCATGCCGCGTCCCATGGCCTTCGATCACAACCCAGCGTCCGCCGAGGTGCGCGGCCCGGTGATTCACGTTGGCAAGGGACTCGAGGCCGACTTCGACCGGATCGCTGGCCTCGGGGTCGACCTGAAGGGTTCGGTCCTCCTCGCCTCCCTCGAACTGGTCCCCGGCGAGCGGACGACCTCGGTACGTGAGATCGCGGGTCGAGCTGCGGCCGCGGGCGCCGCCGGCCTGATGATCGCACCCTTGATCGAGGACGGGTCGGTGAATGACCCTTCCATGCGCACCCTCTACGTCGAGGAGAACACCGTCGCCGCAGAAGCACTGCCCCTCCCCACGGTGCCCGTGCGCAGCATCGAGGCCGAGGCCATCAAGGGCAGGCTGCGCACCAAGCGCGTCCGCGGCGCCGACGGCAAGGCGGTCCCCCTGCGCCTGGGCCCCGGTCCAGTCGAGGCATCGCTCACCGTGGAGTGCCCGCTCGTTGTGCTGAACAACGTAGCTGAGCTCGTCATCGCGCCCGACTCCGTTCAGGGCGGCCCCAGCCGGGTCTGCCGCGTATCGTTGGTCGACGACTGCGACCGTCCCCTCGGCGGAGCCTTCGAGGTGACAGCCCAGCTGCTCTCCCTCGTGAAGCGATACAACGTCGATGCGCGCAAGCTCAGCGCCGATATCGACCCGATGCACCAGGCTTCGCCGACGTCCATCGAGTATGTCTTCGGCCCGTTCTTAGTGGTGGACTGCCCGGTACTGCTCATGCCCACTGGGTTGCAGAGCGTCAGCGATCCGGCCCGCTTGTCAGCGATCAACGGCGCCTCCGAGAGCGCAGCGCTCGGCCGTAGCATGACCACCGATCCCCAGACGACACGCGCAGCCGTCGTCCCCGCGAGCTTCCGGCACTTCGAGGACGTCTCGTCCCAGCTGGGCAACGAATTGACCAGTCAGCTAGATGCAGCCGCGCGCTTCTTGGCCTACGAAGCGGAAGTATCGAACTTCCACGGGGAGATTCCGGACGAGGACCCCAGCTGGAAGGCCATTGCAGCCAATGCCCAGGCCGCCGCAGCCGCCCTCTCCCGTCCACGCTGATCGCCCCACTCCACGGCCTCCCCTTTGTCCATCCTCCTCCGCTTCTTCAAGCGATTCCTCCTCTACCGCGGCGCCCTCCTCTTGGGGCTGATCTGTATTCCGCTGGCGCAGCTCGCGGACGTGGGGATCACGCTGCTCGTGGGCAACTCGCTGGATCGGGCGAGCGAGGCGACCGACTATGAGTGGCTGACCACCGTCCTCATGCTGATGGGCGTGTACGCCGTCGGTCACTGCGTCATGCGCTTCTTCCAGCGCTGGCTGATCGTGGTCGTGTCGCGCCAAGTCGAGGTGGACATGAAGAACGAGCTCTTCCAGAAGCTCACTTCGCTGCCGTTCGCCTTCCACGATCGGAGCCGCTCCGGCGACGTTGTCTCGCGCCTCACCAGCGACGTCGAGTCCGTGCGCATGGTGCTCGGCCCGGGAATGATGTACACGCTCGGCGCCCTGATCATCGTTCCGATCAGCCTCGGGATCCTGTTCACGATCGAGCCCCTGCTCGCGGTGCTCATGGTGATTCCGATGTTCGCGATGGGCTTCACGATGAAGCTCCTCTCGGGGCGACTCCACAAACAGTCCACCGCGGTTCAGGAGTCCATCGCCGGCATCAGCCACAGGGCCCAGGAGAACTTCGGCGGCATTCGAGTGGTCAAGGGCTACGCGCGCGAGGATCAGCAAGCGCGGCTCTTCGAGTCCACCAGCGCGGTGAACCGCGACAACCAGGTAGAGCTGGGCCGTGCCCGCGGCCTCACCCACGCCGCGATCCACGGATCCTTCGACCTGACCTTCGCCGTGATCCTGATCGTCGGCGGCGTGGCCGCCATCGACCGCACGCTCCCCGTCGGCGACCTCTTCAAATTCATTGACCTCACGCTCAAGGTGTTCTGGCCGCTGATCTCCATCGGTTGGATCCTCGGGATGCTGCCGCGCGCCGTCGCCAGCGCCGAGCGGATCGAGGAGCTCCTCAACGAGGAGAACCCGATCCAGGACGGCGAGCTTCGACTGGCCCCCGCCGATGTCTCCGGTGCCGTCGCGTTCGAGAACGTGTCGTTCACCTACGAGCGCGGAACGGCCCCCGCCCTGGCGAACATCAGCGTCAGCATCGGAAGCGGCGAAACCCTCGGCATCGTGGGCCCGACGGGGTCCGGCAAGTCCACGCTACTGAACCTCGTGGGCCGACTCTTCGAGGCCGATTCTGGGCACGTGCTCCTCGACGATCACTCGGTCAAGGACCTGCCCCTGGACACGCTCCGCGGCGTCCTTGGCTACGTACCCCAGGACTCCTTCCTCTTCAGCGAGCCCTACGACGAGAACATTCGTTTCGGCGCGGACCACGACCTGAGCGACGACGAGATCGACGATCTGATCGAGCGCGTCGCCATGGCCAGCGAGGTCGCGGAATTCGTCGACGGCAAGAAGACCCTTGTGGGCGAGCGCGGCGTCACCCTCTCGGGTGGACAGCGCCAGCGCACCTGCATCGCGCGGGCCCTGGCCCGAGATCCAAAGGTGCTGGTGCTCGACGACTGCCTCTCCGCCATCGACACCGAAACCGAGCGCGAGCTCCTCGGGAGTCTCCGTGCTGCGGGCCAGGGCCGGACGGTGCTCGTCGCCGCCCACCGCCTCACGACGGTCGCCAGCGCCGATCGAATCCTCGTGCTCGCGGCGGACGGCTCGGTCGAAACCGTGGGAACCCACGCCGAGCTCATCGATAAACCGGGGTGGTACGCGGAGACCTGGGAGCAGCAGCAGCGCACCGAGTCGCTGGCGCAATCCATCGAGCGGGAAGTCCAGACCACTTCCACGACGGGCGCGCCCGCAGGGGACGCACAGTGAGCTCCGCCTCCGACATCGACCACTCCGAACTGGTTGTCACCAAAGCCTGGGATAGCTCGCTCTTCAAGCGTCTCTTCCGCTATGTCCGCCCCCATAAGCGGCTCTTCTTCGCGAGCTTCTTTGTGCTGCTGCTGCTCTTCGCGGGCGAGCTCCTCGGCACGCGGATCTGGCGCGGGGCCATCGACGGCCCCATCAAGGACGCCGTCGGCCAAGCGGACAAGAGCCCCTACCTCTCGGAGCTCTACCTATGGGTCGCCGGCTACCTCGCGCTGATCGCGTTCACCACGGTGCTGCGATACTTCGAAACGGCGACGCTCACGAAGACGGGCCAGGCCATCGTCCACGACCTGCGATCGGCGGTGTTCCGCCACATCCAACGCCTCGACCTTGGGTTCTTCGACAAGCGCCCGACAGGGTCCCTCGTGACGCGCGTCACGACGGACATCGAAAACCTCTCGGAGATGTTCACGTCGGGGGTCATCGTGCTCCTGTTCGATTCGATCAAGGTCCTCGTGGTCCTGGGCGTCCTGCTCACGATTAACGTGAAGCTGGCACTCATCACCATGGCGACGACTCCGATCCTGATCGGCGTGAGCCTCGCCTTCCGGGGCGGCGCCAGGCGAGCCCACCGCGAGGTACGCGCGCGCCTCTCCCTCTTGAACGGGTACCTCCAGGAGGTCCTCAACGGCATCCGCGTCGTCCAAGTGTTCCGCCGCGAGGAGCGCGTGGGCGGCCGCTTCGATGACGCACTGAAGCAGTACTTCATCGCCAACAAGCGCACGATCTTCCTGTTCGCGCTGTTCTTCCCGATGATGTCCTTCGCGGTCTACATCATCCAGGGCGCGGCGCTTTGGGCCGGGATCAAGTCGATCGTGGCGGTCGATCTCACCTACGGCGAGTTCGTGCAGTTCTGGCTGCTCCTCAACATGCTGGTGCGCCCGATCCGCGATCTTGGCGAGCGCTACAACATCCTGCAGAGCGCGTTCGCATCGGCGGAGCGGGTCTTCCAGGTGATGGACACGGAGGCCGAGGTGGTCACCCCCGCCGCGCCCAAGACGATCGCCGCCGCTGGCACCTCGCCCCACGTGACCTTCGAGGACGTGCACTTCCGGTACGTGCCCGAGACCCCTGTGCTCAAGGGCGTCTCATTCGAAGTGCCGCGGGGCAAGACCGTCGCTGTCGTCGGCGCCACGGGCGCAGGCAAGTCCACCCTCGTCAACCTTCTCCTCCGCTACTACGACGTTGAGTCCGGGCACATCCGGCTCGACGGCGCAGACATTCGCGAGGTCGACCTCGAGGAGGTTCGCTCGCGCTTCGGCCTCGTTCTCCAAGAGGACTTCCTCTTCGCGGGAACGGTGCGCGACAACTTGGTGATGGAGCGGGAAGGTGTCACGGAGTCGTCGCTCCAGGACGCACTGGTCGCCGCCCAAGCCAAGGATCTTGTCGAGGCGATGAACGGCGAGCTCGACGCTGAGGTCGCCGAGCGCGGCTCGACCTTCTCCACGGGGGAGCGTCAGCTCCTCGCCATGGCCCGTGCCCTCGCGGCGAACCCAGACTTCGTGATCCTCGACGAAGCTACCGCGGCCGTCGACAGCGCCACGGAGCACCGCATCGAGCTCGCCACGGCAGAGCTCCTGAAGGGCCGCAGCGCCCTGGTGATCGCCCACCGCCTCTCGACCATCCGGGACGCCGACGAAATCCTCGTCATGGCCCGCGGCGAGATCCGCGAGCGTGGCACCCATGCGGAGCTACTGGCCCAGGACGGGCTCTACGCCAAGCTGCATGCCCTGCAGTTCACGGGCGCGGCCTAGCTGAATCAGCGTAGCGCACGCCCAACTCTGGGGGGCTGTGCTGCCCCAAGACCCCTCTGACCCTAGGCCGGGCGCGGAATCAAGCGGCGCTGGTTGCCCTTGGCAGCCAGCACGTCGAGCGTCGCTGCTACGAGGCGCTCGACCGTGATCGACGAATTGTCGGCGGTCTTCGAGTACGAGCAGTAGTCCTCGGACGTGCTCTTGAGCTTCTTCCCGAGGCCGTAGAGTTCAATCTCCGCCGCCGAGGTCGGGGCGAAGAAAGAAACGATCGAGACGTTCATCGCGACGCCGATATGCAGCGCAAGCGAGTCACTGGTCAAAAGGAGATCGCTCAAGCCGACGAGCGACGCGAAGGTCGGCAGGTCGTTGTTCGTCCCGGCATCGATCGCTTGGGCCGCAAGGCCCAAGGAGTTGATGCCAGCCAAGATCTCGTCGTTGCGCCCCTTCTCCGGCGGGCCGCCGAGAACGAGGAAGACGATCGGTTGATCGAGTGCCGTGGTGAGCGCGCCCGCAAAAGCGATCACGCGGTCCACCGGAAGGCCCTTGCTCGTCCAGCGACCGCCGGCTCCGGTGTTCAGGCCGATGACCAACGTCTCGCGGTTCAGGTTGTGGCGCGAAGCAAAGGCCTGGGCGTCCGCGACGCTGGCAGACGGCAGCGGAAGTTCCGGACGACCTGCTTCGATCTGAAGCATGTCGGCGAAGATCTCGGGGTGGGTGCGCTCGTTGTTGATCTTGCGCAGGTCCGCGGCCTCCTTGCCGTCGCGGGACAGGAGCCCCATACCGAACCATGCCTCGACGTCGTCGGAGTAGATTCGATCGCCGCTGGAATCGAGGGACGCGCCGGAGAGAACCTTGTGGGGCAACGCCGTGGCGAGCTCGCAGAGCGGCATCTCGTCGTCGAGCGACAGGATCCAGTCCCACGTCACGCCCTCAAGATCCTTCGCAACATTCGCCACCGACTCGGGGCTCTTCACGTTGCAGGTCACGACGCGCTGAATCATGCGGTGACGATCCACGAGCGGAACGGCCGCGTCGGCCGTGAGCCAAGTCACTTCCACACCAGGGTACTTGGCGTGCAGCCCGGGAAGAATAGACGTGGTGCGCAGGACATCGCCCAGCGCGCCCGTCTTGATGACAAGGATCGACTTCACAACCATAGAATCGCCCCATTTGGCCCTAAGACTCAAGCCCAGCTTCATGACAAATGAGGATTGCCTGCGCCGGACGATCAGAGGTGCCAAGCAGGGTGCATCATGAAGAATTTTCTATGTGGCCCAAGCGGCCACGAAAGTCAGCCCCCAGGGATCACGAGGAGCAGCTCGACCTCGTCCCCGGGCCATACCTGGTGCTCGGGTGACACCGCGCGTCCCGCGATGAGAATGGCCGGCAGCGGCCCGCCGTCCGCGCGGAAGAGCCAATCCTTAGCCCGCGGGACATGCTCGACGATCCGCTCCAGGATCCCTCGAGCTGAGTCACCGGGAAGCGGCACGGGCACACTCAGCCGCAGAAAGCGTTGGCTCGACGCACGTCCCACGTCTTCCGTCGAGCCGGGGAAGCTCGCGAGTCGAGTGGCGAGGGACCCGCTGACCAGCACGTAAGCGAACGTGTTGGGGTGAGCCGCTGCATGTGATGCCGTGTTGCCCGGCGCACGCGGTACGGGCGCCGGTGGAACGTAAACGGAAGTTGCGCTTCGCGTTCCGCGATGCATGGATTCGTAGTAGCCGCGAACCGCGGCCGCGGGCAGCGACTGCTTCTGCTGCGCACGATGTCGGAGCGCTTCCGGTCCCTCGCCGAGCGCGTTGTGCTCTCGGTGCAGCGCGACCACCGCCGCACCCGCCGACAGCCAATCGCGACCGCGGGTCGAAAAGGGAACGCGCTCACTCAACTGGTCGAGGGTGAGCACGCCGTCCGCGAGCAACGCCGACGCGGAGAACGCGCAGAACCCCGTCACGTCAAGGGCCGCGGAGTAGCACTCGTGCCAGTGGGCGATCACCCCCGCGTCGAACTCCGCATCGCCGGTCAGTCCCGCGACGCGCAGGTCACGCGCCCACGGTGCAGACACCTCTTGGCCCCCTGCATCCGTCGGCTCGGGTTCGAACGCTGAGTGCCCAGAAACAGAGTGCCCAAAGACAGAATGCCCAAAAACAGAGAGGCTGCGCAGCGGCTCCGGACCGCGCGCTGCAAAGGCCACCCCCACGCGGGCCGCAAGGTCACCGGGCATGAGCGCCGAAGCTGGCTCAACGTCACTGCCTGGACGCAGCCCTCGCGCGACGTGACCAAGCCGGGAGCCAGGTTCGAGGATGCGGCGCACCCTGTCGGCGGGGCTCTCAGGTGTCGCGGCGCCGGGGCCTTCGGACGAGCTGCCGAGCACGAGCACCGCGGTGCGCGCGTCGAGCCCGAGCAGGTTGCAAACCTGGAGGGCTGCCATCGCCGACTCCATGTCTCCATCCACGAGGAACCCCTGCAGCGCGGCGAATCGACCGCCCACGGCCTCCCCCCTAGGAGCCACAGCGTCGGCTCCGTCGTCCCCGACCGACTCGGGGAGATCAAACTGCCAGCCGCAAGGGGTCGGGCACCCTTCGCAGCCGTGCTTCTTCGGGCGCATCCGCTGGCCCGCCTTGGCAGCTCCTTCACCAAGATCGGGCAGGGCGATTCCGTGCTCCGTTCGATCGGAGGAGCGCACGTCCCCGAGCTCGAGCGTCCCCCCTTTCGCACGCGAGATGAGGCGCGGCGACGCTTCGAGCGCCCGCGCGAGCCCCCCCTCCGGCTCCCGTGCCGCCGGAACGGCCGCCGAAACGGTGACCGCCACCACGCCGGCTGAGGCAACCGTGGCCCCCAGGCCGCCCCGCCCCACGAGACTCGGGGCCAGGGACTGCTCCCCCGCCTCCGATGCGCTCCAGGAACCGAGGTTGGCAAAGGGCACGCCGGCTTCACCGGCGGGCCCTACGAGGAGCGCATGTCGTTTCCCGGAAGAGGTCAGCGCCCGAGCACGCGCTTGTGTGTCAACCTTGGCATCGAACGGCGCGGCAGCGATGGCGATCTCTCCGTCCTGGCCCACGTGGATGACGGCGCGCCGGCCCGGGTCCTCACCAAGGACCAGGAGCACGTCGGTGGACTGGGCGAACGCGCGGGCGAACTGGCCGCCAAACGGCGCCTCCACCAGCCCGGAGCGTAGCGGTGCTCGCCCTGTAATCGTCGCGCGCGCCGCCGTGGGGAGGCCGCGCTTGACGGCCTCCCCCACGCTGATGGCAAACGCCGGGCAAGGGAGCGACGCGCTCGCATCCTCCGATCGTTGAATCCCGCGGGTGGCCGCGGCGAACGCCGAGAGAGCCGCGGCCGAGCCGCCGAGCTGCGCCGTCAGCCGCAGGTCCTCGCTGGCCTGAACGGCGGCCTCGAACTGCCGCCACGTTTCCTCCGCCCGTGCCCCATCGACGTCAGCGAGAACCACCACGGCCACGCGCGTCCCTCCGGGCCATAGGCCACGGAAGGCCCGGCCCATGGCGGCCTGACCGCTCGACGATTCTTCTGGGCCAGACACACGGGTAGGGTATCCGCCGCCCGGGGAAAGGTGCGGGTTCCGCTAATAGAGATCCGATTGGGGATCCAGGATGGAGGTCCTCGCGTCATCGGTCTACCCTTTCGGGGTCCCTGACTTGTCCCCACGAACCGCGCGCCCTGCCCTTGCTCGAGAACCACACGATCGCCCGCATCGCGGGTATCCCGATCCGGGCGAACCTGGCGCTAGGCTACATGCTGGCGCTGTGGGCGATCTGGGGAGCGGCGAATGGACACGCCGGGACCACCGCGGTGTTGATCGTCCTGTCCACCGCGCTGCTCATCGCCCACGAACTCGGCCATGCTTTCATGGCGCGACGCTTCGGGCTCGAGGTGGTGGACGTCATTCTCTGGCCCTTGGGCGGGATGGCGCGGATCAGCAACATGCCGGAGAACGCGCGAACCGAGGCTTGGGTGGCGGCGGCTGGCCCCCTGGTCAACCTCGGGTTGGCCGCCGTGGCCGCGCCCCTGCTCTTTATCCTCTCGCCGGGCGCTGACGCCCCCACGCTACGCGGCACGAACTTCACGATCGGCGAGAACGCCCACGGGGTCGTCTTCCTTTTCGTTGCCATCAACGTGGCGTATGGAGTGTTCAACTTGGCGCCGGCCTTCCCCATGGATGGCGGGCGTCTCTTGCGCGCCTTCTTGGCGCGCGGGAACCGCAGCTGGTTGGTCGCCACGGAGTCAGCCACGAAGGTCGGCGGCGTGATCGCTTGGGGCATTGTCCTGCTCGCGCTCTTCAAGGGCGCTTGCTTCCTCAGCCTGATCGGCTTCTTCATTCTTTGGGCAGGGATGCGCGAACGTTGGAACGTCCGGCTCAAACACCAGGCTGACGCGATGGGCGGGGCCGGAGGACGCTTCGCTGGCTGGGAGCACCTCATGCGGCAGCGCGGCGGGGCGGGAGCCTCGGCGAACACAGACCCAGACGTAGGCCAGGGGGGCGGTTTTACAGAGACGCCACCTAAGGCCTCGGCGGAACGCGGCGGCGGCTTTTCAGACGCAGACATCGAACGACTGGAGTCCTACCGCGGGCGCCTGAAGAAGCCAGAAGCGTAGGCCACCCCGTACACTGTGGGGCAAGCGCGATCGTTCGATGACCCACC
>CALHGQ010000064.1 GCA_938030175.1 uncultured bacterium
GGGGCTTACCTGCCCGACGACGGACTGATCGTCATCGACTTCGAGTCGGGCGCGGCCGCTGGGTCCTGGGCCACCGAGACAGCACTGACCGGCTTTACGGGTTCGAGCTACCTCACCTGGACGGGAGCGAATAACTACACCACGCCTGGTATCGACGAGTTCGGGTTCGACTTCTGGGTGGAGGACGCAGGCTCCTACGCCTTCAGAATTCACAACCGTCACGACTTCGCGGACTCCACGGAGGAGAACGATTGCTGGGTGCGGATGGACGGCGGCGACTGGGTCAAGGTGTTCTCGTGGCAGCGCGGACAGTGGACCTGGGCGACCAACCACGAGTTCAGCTCGAGCAACAAACCGGAGGCCTCGTACCAGCTCTCCGCTGGCAATCACCGCATCGACTTCTCGGGACGCAGCGCCGGCTTCTCCATGGACCGCTTCCACCTCTTCGACGGTGGTGTCGTGGACCCGATGAGCACCTCGCACCCTGAGTCGTCCCGGTCCGGGGTCAGTGGCGCAACCGCCGGCCCAGGGACCGCGGGCATGATCGGAGCTAGCGACAGCCTCACGGCGCTTGTTGGACTGAGCGCGAGCACGCTTGTCGACTTGGGCGAGGCCTCCTGGTTCTCTGGCGTGAAGTGGGACATCCCGGGCGCCACCTACGCGGACGGAACGAACGAAACGAGCCTCGACCCAGTCGTGGTGGTGCAAGGCGGCACCGCGCTTCCCGTTCGGTTGACGGTCACGAGCACGAACGGGGATCAGGACTTCTGGAGCGCGTTGAACGTGGCCGGCGCACCCGCCCAGCTGGAGGGCGACCTCTTTGTTGGCGGGACCGTGGAATTGCACTTCGGAGAAACCGCCGACGAGACCGTCGAGCTGGTGGGTCCGGCAGGCGAACGCTTAACCGTTCAACTGATACCAAGCGCCCGCGGCAAGCGGGCCACGGTGACGCCCACTTCATCCGGACGCTGGGCCTACCGGGGCCGCCGCGTTGTGATCGGCGACACCTTCGAGGGCGCCTTTGTGATCGCGGCATCCTCCGCCGTCGCCCAAAGGCCGATGTAGTTTGGGGAAGGGCGCGGGCCGACGATTTGTGCGATGATCTCGCGCACTCATGACGGCCTCCAACCAATCCCAACCCTTCCTCGTCACAGGAGCCCTCGGCTGCATCGGAGCCTGGGTGGTTTCTCGACTCCTCGATCGAGGTGACTTGCCCGTAGTCTTTGACATGGGCACCGACCCGCGCCGCATTCGCGACCTTGTGGGGGAAGAAAAGCTCGAGCGTATCCGCTTCGTGCAGGGCGACATCGCCGATCCCGCGGCTCTTCAGGCCTGCGTGGAAACCCACGGCATCCAGCGCATCGTGCACCTCGCGGGGCTTCAGGTCCCGTTTTGTCGAGCGGATCCGATGTTGGGCGCCCGGGTGAACGTGTTGGGCACGGTCAACGTGTTCGAAGTCGCGGCCAAGGCCGGGATCGATCGCATCGCCTATGCGTCGTCCGCGGCGGTCTTCGAGCGTGAGGACGAGATCCGCAGCCAGGGGGCGCCCAACGAGGACGCGACCCCCCACCCGAACACGCACTACGGCGTCTACAAGCTCGCCAACGAGGGAACTGCACGGGTGAGTCACCTGGAGCACGGCATCTCAAGCATGGGGCTTCGTCCGCTGACCGTGTACGGCGTCGGGCGCGACCAAGGCATGACGAGCGGGCCGACGAAGGCGATCAAGTCGGCCGTCGTGGGTCAGCCCTACACGATTGGCTTCGCGGGTCGCACGGACTTCCTTTACGCCGGGGACTGCGCCGATGCCTTCATCGCAGCGGCCGAGCGCGGGCCCGACGGCGCCTCGGTGTTCAACCTTGCCGGCGCCGCCACCGAGGTCACGTCCTTTGTCGGCGAGCTGACCTCCCAAGTGGAGTCTGCCGCCGGCCTCATCCACGTCGAGGGGACGGACCTCCCGGTTCCCGGCGCCATTGCAGGCGGCCGCTTGGATGATGCGCTCCCCGGCCTGACGCGAACGCCGCTCAAGGAGGGCATTCGCGCGACACTTCAACGCTTCCGCGCGCTGCACAGCGCCGGTCAGCTCTCCACTTCCGATCTCTCCAGCTAATCCCACGAAACCCTATGGGTCCACGTATCACCAAGGTCGAAACGGCGCTGCTGCGCGTTCCGCTTGGCCAACGGCAAATCAACGACTCCCAGAGCAAGGTCGACGCCGTCGAGTTCCTGACCGTTCGCCTGCATACCGATGCAGGCGTCATCGGCGTGGGTACGAACTGGAGCTACACGCCCGGGCTGCGCGCGGCCCAGGTCATGGTCGAGGAGAACTATGCGCCGGTGTTGATCGGAAAAGACATCACGCTGCGCAAGGCGATCATCCAGGAGCTCTTCCTGACGAATCACTTCGTGGGGCGCGTCGGTGCGTCACGGGTGGGGATCGCCGCGGTCGAGTTCGCGCTGTGGGACGCCGTTGTGAAGCGCGCGGGTGTGCCCCTCTGGCACTACCTCGGTGCGGCGCGTGAGAAAGTGCTCGCCTACAGCACGGACGGCGGTTGGCTCGACTGGAGCCAGGAAGATCTCGTCCGTGATGCGACGGCCCTGATCGAGCGCGGGTTCCACGCGGTCAAGATCAAGCTGGGTCGCAAGGACCCGAGCGAGGACTACGACCGCATCGGCGCGGTTCGCGAGGCGGTTGGCCCGAAGATCCGCATCATGACCGACGTGAACTGCGCGTGGACGCTCAACATCGCCCGCTACTGGGGCGGCAAGCTGGCCGATCACGACGTGTTCTGGCTCGAAGAGCCGATGGTGCCGGAGAACATCAAGGCCCACGCCGAGCTCCAGCGTTCGATTCAAATCCCTGTTGCCGTCGGCGAGACGATCTTCACCAAGTACGCGTTCCGCGATTACATCGAACAGGGCGCCGTGGGGATCGTCCAAGCGGATGCGACCAAGCTGCTCGGGATCGATGAGTGGCTTGAGGTCGCCGCGCTGGCGGGGGCCCACGACCTGCCGATCGTTCCCCACACGAACGTCCAGCAAAAGCTCCATGCCCAGCTCGCGGCGGCGACGCCCCACTGTCCGATGCTGGAGAACTGCTACGAGTCCATCAAGGACATCTGGGTCGAGCCCATCGACGTGGTGGATGGCTATTACCAACTTCCTAATGAGCCAGGTGTCGGCCTTGAGCTCACCGAGGAGACGCTGTCTAAGTTCACGATCGCCAAGTCGGAGACCCACTAGCCGAGCTATTCGGGGCCCTTCAAAGAGCGCAGTCAGGGCTTCGAGGGGCGCTCTTGGATAGTGCGGCCTTCTTCAACGGGCTGCGAGTAGCGGTGCCTGGTGCCCTGGGCGTTGACGATTCCGCGCTCGCGGCTCAGGGTTGGCCGCTCTGCGTTGACGTTTTAGGGCCCACGTTGACGCGAACCCCCATCCATTGACGAGGATCGTTGACGATAGGGGGTCCAAATTGGAAAGCTGCCCCCATGGGCTCTCTCTTTGGCGATAGGTCTAGGCGTGCCGCACCGCCGAAGGCCGTTGACGATTCGGCTGACATGGCCGTTGACGTTTCAGTTGACGCTGCAGTTGACGTTTCCGGGGCGATCAGGCGGCTTGTCGCCTCGCAGGCCGGGTTCAAGGTCTCCGAGCTGGTAGAAGCGACTGGGCTCACGCGGCAAGGGCTGCACCGACACATTCAGCGCGCCGTCGAGGCTGGCTCCATTCGCCGGGTGGGTGAGGGTCGCGGAACCCGCTACGAAGCCGCGGGCACGGAGGCTCGCACCACGCCGCCGATTCTCGATCTTCCCGTCCCTGAAAAGGCGATGGCGGCGACACCGGATGCCGAGCGGTCAGCTGCAAGGAGGCCAGACCGTGGGAGCCCGGACGGGGAGAGATTCGAGCGCTCGGACGCCCTCGATGGGCTCCCGGAGGACGTTCTTCCTGCGGCGTTGGCCCTCTGGATCCGTCAGCGGAACCCCGAGACCACCTTCGAGCTGATCGAGGTCGTCGAGTACGCGGTCGCGCAGCTCGTGGGCAACGCAGCCGATCACTCCGGCTCGGAGAGCGTTCAGACCCGTGCATGGTTCACGGGCGACCGGTTGCACGTCGAGGTTGGCGACACGGGCATTGGGGCGCTCGAGCGGCTCCGGTCAGAGCTGCACCTCCACGACTACTTTCATGCGGTACAGGAACTCGCAAAAGGCAAGGCGACGACGCAGCCAGCCTCCCGCGATGGAGAGGGCCTCTTCTTTGTGCCCAGGCTCGCTGCGCGTTTTCAGCTCAACGCCAACGGACTCACCTGGATCGTCAACAACGAGCTTGACGACCAGACGGTGATGGCGGATCCAGGTGGACCTGGCACTCGCATATGCCTTGCCCTTGACCTGCGCACATGCCGGCGGCTTGAAACCGTTGTGGCCGGATTCAAGCGGGGCGGAGCGATCCAGAAGACCCGGTGTTCCGTTCGTCTCTTCGAGCACGGCGCTGAGTTCTTCACGAGGGGTCAGGCCGAGCGGCTCACGGCCAACCTAGAGCGGTTCGCCGTCGTCGAGCTGGACTTCAAGTCCGTCGAGGCGGTGGGCCAAGCGTTCGTGGACGCGATCTTCCGCGACTGGGCCGCCACGCATCCCGGCACAGAGCTGCGGCCGATCAACATGCCCTCAAGCGTCGAATTCATGGTTCACCGGGGTCTCAGCTCCCCGAATCCAACCTGAGAGTACCTATGTATTTGGTCGCCCAGAGCTGGCGCGGGCGATGGACTCATCTGCAACTATCCACCGTCCGGCTTGAGGTCGAGGCTAGTTTGGTCCCCGCGCACTGGACAAGCGACTATCATGCGGCGTCCGATCGTCGCCAAGCGCTCGGTGCGCTCCCACTAGGAGCGTCCTGCCAACCCATGACCTCGTCCCACGAATCGAAACGCGTCGTTCTCGCAGACGACCACCAGATCCTTCTCGAAGGGCTGATCAAGATTCTCTCGCCCCACGTCGAGATTGTCGGGACGGCCACGGACGGAGCGGAGCTTGTGGACGTGGCGCTTCATACGAAGCCCGACTTGGTCGTCACGGATTACGCGATGCCCAAGCTCAACGGTCTCGATGCGATCGATCGCATTCGGGAGCAGGGGCACGATCCGCTGGTCATCGTCCTGACGGTTCACCTCGACGCCGAGTACGCGACGCAGGCGATCGAGCGCGGGGTCGACGGCTACGTTCTGAAGAGCAGTGCCGCGACGGAGCTGGTCTCGGCCGTGAACGAGGTCGCCGCCGGGGGGCGTTGGCTTTCGCCGTCCCTCGCGATGGCCATGCTGGAGGGTACGCCCGCCGTCAAGGACGAGGCCCGCGACAGAATCGCCGGGCTCACGGACCGGCAGCGCGACATCTTGGTCCTCTTGATCGAAGGGAAGAGCGCCAAGGAGATCGCCGTGCACCTTGGCCTCTCGCCCAAGACGATCGAGTACCACAAATACCGGATGATGGGCGAGCTGTGCGTCGCGACCTCGCCGGAGCTCATTCGGTTGGCGGTTAAGGCTGGCCTGGGCGGCTAGCTGGTCCCGTGCTACGGCCGCCTTCGTGCGGTGGGCATCGCCCGGAATGCGGGGCGACGACTTTGGGCGCAGGACGCTATCCTAGTCGCCCGAAAACTGCGCCGAACCCGCCGCAGCTCCCCAGAATCTCCACCCAAGTGACCCTTTGAAGATCGTTTCTTTCCACCGCGACGGCCAACTCTCCACCGGCGCTCTCCTCGACGGCGACGTGGTCCTCGACTTCAACCACGCAGCAGCGGGCTTGCCCGAAGCCGACGGACCGCTTGACTGGATGGATACGGACGGTGCGTGTCATCAGGGTGCGCGTCGTCTCGTGTCCGAGGCAGACACCACGAAGCTCACCGAGGCGGGCGCCATCGTGCCCCTCTCCCAGGTCGAACTCCTTTCGCCGATTCCGCGCCCTGGCAAGGTGATCTGCATCGGCCTCAACTACCGCGACCACGCGGAGGAGAGCGGCATGGACATCCCCACCCAACCGCTCGTGTTCAGCAAGTTCTCGAGCTGCGTGATCGGCCCCGACGCGACCGTCAAGCTGCCGAACGGCGCCAAGGAAGTGGACTACGAGGCCGAGTTCGGCGTGGTCGTTGGCAAGTCCGCCACGGACGTCAGTGAGAGCGATGCCATGGACTACGTCCTTGGGTACTGCAACATCAACGATGTCTCTGCGCGTGACTTCCAGTTCGCGGACGGCCAGTGGCAGCGCGGAAAGTCCTGCGAGACCTTTTGCCCAACGGGCCCGTTCATCGCGACGGCCGATGAGATCCCGGACCCCCACAACCTCCGCATTCAGTTCCGGATGAACGGGAAGTCGCTGCAGGACTCGAGCACGAACCAGCTCATCTTCAACGTGCCCCAGCTCATCTCGTACCTCTCTGGGTTCGTCACGCTGGAGCCCGGCGACCTGATCTCCACCGGTACGCCCCCGGGCGTCGGCTTCGCACGCAAGCCCCCGATCTACATCCAGCCCGGCGACGTCATGGAAGTTGAAGTCGAGGGATT
This sequence comes from uncultured bacterium, assembly GCA_938030175.1. GTDB lineage: Bacteria > Planctomycetota > UBA1135 > UBA1135 > Saltatorellus. The sequence goes on from CALHGQ010000064.1 coordinate 6,545, forward strand.
GGGCGTGCTGCGCAACCCTGCTGCCGCGTCCTAGTTCGGGCGAGTCCGTTGGGGCGCAGCGAGGGTGCTGTCGACCCTTAGCGCCGAGCGCTCGTCACGCATCGTCGAGAAAACCCCGAAGGCGAGTGGCGGCGGCCCCAAGTGCCGCTTCGATTCGCCAGCTCTTCGGGTCTCGATTCCCGGCTCGGTTGGATAGGCCTCGGACGGTGGTGGTGGAAAGGCCCGCCATCTTCGCCGCGAGCGCCACGCCGAACGCCTCCATGTCTTCTGCGACGGCACTCGGGAAGCGAGCCCGTCGGCTGGCCAGCATCGCGGGTCCATCGGCGGTGGCGCAGACGCTCAACAGTTCCGGGCCCTCGTCCGCCAGGGGGAGATGGTCGAAGACGGGTGCGCCCTCGCTGGGGGACCATTGGGGGAAAGCCATCGCGGCGGGCGAGACGAAGCCGTCGCCCTCCCCTGCTCCGACTCCGTCCATCGACACGCTGCCAAAGGTGACCGCGGTGCCGATGGCCTCGTCCTCCAGATAGGTGCCGGCGATGCCCACGAGCAGGACGTGGGCCGGTCGATGGTCCGCGATCAGCGCGGCGGTGGAGGCGGCGGCTGCGATCGGACCGAAGCCGACCACGGCGACACGAGCCCAATGACTCTCCTTCATCACGTCTTCGGCCGCACTCTTGAGGTGGTTGAGTTCCAGCTCGGTGGGCACGCACAGGAGGGTTTCGCTCGGCAGAAGGCTCATGGGGGGACCATGCTCTACTGGGGCGCCAAAAGAAAGGCACGGTGTGTTTCAGGAGTGATTGGCGGCGCATACGGTGCCGAGAGCTTCCCAAGCTCGAACTTCCCCCCAGGGGTTCGTCTGACCTGGACGCCCTGGGCTTGGCTGGCGCTGTATCCTCCCTTCCATGGAGCAGCGACGACTCGGCAACACGGACGTCCGTGTCACGACGCTTGGGCTTGGCACCGCGCCTCTTGGCGGGCTGTTCACTTCCGTCACGGAGGAGGCAGCAGCCCAGACGATTGCCGCGGCGCTTGAGGGTGGCATCCGGTTCTTTGACACCGCTCCCTGGTACGGCTTCGGTCGGGCGGAGCAGCGCATGGGGAATCGGCTGCGCGGCGCCCAGGAATCCCTCGTGGTCTCCACCAAGGTGGGTCGTCTCCTCGAGCCTTGCGTGCACGCGCCCGGTGACTGGCCCGAGTGGGAGGACAAGCTCCCGTTCGCCCCGCGCCACGACTACGGCTACGAAGGGGTCCATCGGAGCTTTGAAGACAGTTTGACGCGTCTCGGCCTGCCGCGCATCGACGTGCTCTTCCTCCACGACATCGGGTGCCTGACCCATGGCGCGGAGCACGACCGTCACTTCAGCGACGCGATGGAAGGCGGCCTGCGAGCGCTGCAGGAACTACGGGCAGCCGGCAAGATCGGCGCGCTCGGCATTGGCGTCAACGAGGTGGAGGTGCTGAGCCAAGCCCTCGACGTCGCGGCCTGGGATGTCTTCCTACTGGCGGGCCGCTACACCCTGCTGGAGCAAGAGCCAGCACTGACGTCCCTTTTCCCGGCGTGTCAGCGTGCGGGCACGTCGATCGTCATCGGTGGTGCGTTCAACTCCGGCCTCCTCGCGGGTGGAGATACCTATAACTACACAAATGCAACGGAGAAAATTCTTCATAGGAGGGACGCTCTCCTGCGGGTTTGCCGCCGTCACGACATTGCATTGGAAGCAGCGGCGCTGCAGCTTCCGCTCGCCCATCCCGCTGTGGCTTCGGTACTTGTGGGCTGTCGGACCCCCCAGGAAGTGCATGCGAACCTGGATCATGTTTCTAAGGGAATTCCGTGTGCGCTTTGGGCGGATCTCATGTCTGAGGGCCTCCTCGACGAGGCCGTACCCATCTCGGAAAAGAGAGCCTAAACGCCATGTCAGGGATTGGGGGATTCCCCTAGCCTGGGGCGCTTAATGAAAAGAGAGGCCGTCTCGATAGGAGCGATACCCGCCACTGCGGCGGGCGCCCCTTTCTTGAGAGTCCTCCATGCTCAGTCAGCCCCAGCGTCGCCACGCTTTCGCTCCTCTAACCGCCGTCCTCCTCGCGGCTAGCGCCAGCGCGCAAGCGAACTTGGATGGTCAATTCACGGCCACGATGGCCGATCCGGCGCGAAGCGCTGTCGACGTGGGAGGCACCTGGAACGGCGCGGCTGAGA
>CALHGQ010000065.1 GCA_938030175.1 uncultured bacterium
AGCCCCATGTTCTCGAACGCCTCACGGAGGCCCGCGATGGTCTTGGCGTCCCCGGGCGACCCGGCGGGGTGCGGCATGCCGGCGACCTGGTCATGCCAGGCCGCAAGGGACTTCGGGCTCACGGCCTTGATGATCGCGGCGTCCTGACGGAGACGCAGTCCGTGCTCAGAGGCTGGCCAATACTCGAGGCCCAGTGGCGTCTCGTCTTCTTGGGGGGCCGGGACGACGAGGAGGGCGCTGAGGAAGACTGGGGCCAGTCGTCCTTCTCGGGCAAGGTGGAAGAGCATGACCACAGCCTACGGTCTCTGCCCCGAATCGGCGCCGCTCGGCGGGGCTACGAAAAAGGCCTCCGCCAGGAGACCTTCTCGATCCGGCGCCCAACTCAGTTGGGCCCGGACGTGTTCAGGGCGCACACAACGTGCGCAGCATCAGATGGCTCAGCCTTTCTTCTTCGGCTTGATGGCCTTGATGAGGCCAGCCTTCAGCAGCGTGGGATACGCGCCGTTCTTGTCAATGGTCCGGAGGGCCTTCGTGGAGAGGCGAACCGTGACGAAGTCGCCCATCTCAGGAACCCAAATGCGCTTCTTCTGGACGTTCACTTTGAACGTGCGCTTGGTGTGCCCCGTGGTACGGAGGCCAACGCCGCCAGCTTTCTTCGGGAGACCGCGACGGGCAATGTTTCCGCCGACACGGGTGCCACGCTTAGTGACTTGGCAAGTACGGGACATCTCTAGGAAGCTCTGTGGCTGGTTGGGGTCAGGCGCTGAGGAAGGCTCCTCGGCGCCGATTCAGGGGAGCGCAGCCCGTCACCAAGACGGTCCGGCGCTCTTTGATGAGGGCGTAGGGCCCAAGAGGGTAGCGGTGGGGGCCTCTGAAGCCAGCCCCTAGCCGCGATTTTTAGGGCCGCTCGTCCCCATAGATCCGCACCGTGACCCGGCCCTGGCGGTCCACCCAGCCCCGGTACATCCCTGCGGTCGTAAAGGGCGCAGCCAGGCGGCCTTGGGAGTCCAGCGCGACGCAGCCCCCGGATCCCCCGCCCTTCGGGAGCTCCCCCAGGACGGTCTGGGCCGCGGCGGCTCCGATCCCAGCCCCGCCGAAGAGCATCCTGGCGTGGATCTGGTGGGCGATTGCCTCGCGGATGAAGAACTCGCCCCAGCCCGTGCAGGAAACGGCGCAGGTGCGGTCATCGGCCCAGGTTCCCGCGCCGATGATGGGCGAGTCGCCGATCCGGCCCCAGGCCTTGCGGGCCATGCCGCCGGTGGAGGTGCCCGCCGCCAAGTGGCCTTCGGCATCGAGCGCGACGCAGCCCACCGTGCCGAACTTGTGATCTGGGCCGAGGGCGAGGGCTTCACCGGACTGGCTGACCTTGGCTGGGTCCTTTTCCTGAAGCAGCTTGAGCTGGCGCTCGCGGTGGGGGGTCACGAACCATGCCGGCGGCATGGCCTCGAGCCCTTGGCCCGCCGCGAATCGATCCGCGCCCGCCCCGGAGAGCATGACGTGCTCGGTCTCCTCCATCGTGGCGCGCGCCGCGCTGATTGGGTGCCGCACGGTGGTGACGCCCGCGACGGCGCCCGCCATCCCGCTTCGACCCACCATGATGGAGGCGTCCATTTCGACGGTGCCCTGGTCGTTGAGGACCGCCCCGCGTCCCGCGTTGAAGAGGTGAGAGTCTTCGAGTGGATGAAGCGCCGCTTCGACGGCGTCCACGGCCCGTCCGCCGTTCGCCAGGACGCGGTGGCCCCGGAGGAGCGCGCCCGCGAGAGCGGCGCGGTAGGCGGCGTCGAGCTCGGGCGTCATCACGTCGCGCCGGATGGTCCCGGCGCCGCCATGGATGGCGAGGACGATGTCATCCACCACTTCGAGAGCGGGGGGCGCCCCGCCAGTCTCGCGCGCTTCCTCGGGAAGATTCGCCGCTCTCAATGGCGCTGGTGCGGACACGCCCGCGGGCTGAATTTGCCGCGATCGAACATCGAGCGACTCCCCTAAGAGCGCATCACTCTGACAGCCGACTATTCCCCAGAGGGCGAAACAGCAGAGGACCGGAAGGCCCATCAAGGGAGTTCGAGTCGATGTGGGGAGGGGGCCGCTGCGTCGCTTCATAGCCCCCAGCCTAAGGCCAACCGGCTCCCTCTTGGCGTCAACGATCTGTAGCGCCAGTCCCGGTGCCCCGTTTGGATCCACCCGGGGCCAGTTCTGGGAGCAGGTCGTTTCGGCTCTTCTCGGTGAACCTCTACGCGCCGTATCCGTACTCCGCCTTGTGGGGCACTGTCGGCAATTCCTGGTCATCTGCGCTTTGGCGGGGCTAGCTTCCTGCGATAGAGGTTCGACGGAGGGGGCCAACGACCCAGGAACGAGCGTGCAGGCGACTTTGAGCGGCACGATCTCCATCCCTCGGCGTGGGACGGCAGTGCACCGAAGCCTTGCCTCGACGGGGCCGTGCCGCGTGGTGGCCAAGGCCACAAGGGAAGGCTGGGTCGACCCGCTGCTCGGGCTTCGATTCTCCAGTTCAACAACGGGCGAGTCCCAAACGATCTGGTCGCGGCTCGCTCAGGTTCGTCGGCCCGATACGGACATTGGCATCTCGGCGTTTCCGCGGCCGGGGATGGACCGTCTTGAGGTACTGCTCTCGGCGAGCGACAGCTACTACGGTCCGTACGATCCGGTGGAGTCCACGCGGCCGGGCTCCGCGCTCTTCTCTGGCATTGAGCTCAGGCCGATCCAAGGGAGCGCGATGCTCCATACGGCGGCAGGTTGGCGAGTCGACCGGCTTTCCATGAACCGGCCCTTCCACCCCGGGGATTGGAATCCGTGCGAAGCCGTTCAGATGAGCTTCCGAGGTGCGCCGCGGGTGTACCGCTTCGAACTCGACAGCGGCACTGCCCCGGAGTACCTCGCTTCCGAGCTAGAGAGCGCCTCCAGCGGGCACAGCTGGGTCGTGACGTCCGGCGAAAGACACTCGGTCGGGTTCCATCTCGAGCTGGACCCAAGCTGGACTGCCCTTGGGCTTCGGGCCGGCAGGAGAGGGCCCGATGGGACGATGGCGTGGATCCCGTGGACGGAGGTCACCGACACGCAGGAGCTTCATCGGTTGGAGTTCGGGTCGGGCGAAGACCGCCTTGCAATCAACTTCGAGTCCGGCATCTGCTCCATGGCCATGAAGCGCGGAGAGGTGTCGGGCATGTTCGTCGGTGAAACGGAGACCATGACCTTTCGCTTCGCCGCGGGGCATTAGTGGTTGCCTCACCAAGCCGCGGGCAGCCGATGGCACACAGAGGAACTCGACGCTTCCCTTGGTCCTAGCCGTGGCTCATCGCTCGGATGGCTCGGGCGGGGCGCGGAAGATTTTCTTGAGCTCTGCGTGCTCAGCGACTTCCCGCAGCTGATTCGCATTCCGCTCAGAGAAAATGAGCGTCCCAAGGTCGGTGTTCAGCGTTGAGAGTGGGAAGGGGCCGATCACATCGTCGTGTTTCCGCGAGCGTAGCGAAACCTGTGGACCCTCCAAGCGTGCCAGCTCGCATGAAAACGTGAAGCCACCATCGCTGCGGACGATCAACATCTCGGAGAACTCGACGCCATCGACGGACGTTCCGACGAGTTCGAATCCGCCCGAGCGTCCTTGGTCTCCTTTGCCCACCGTGCCTCGGAACGTCGTGGCTTCGGTGTGATCAATGAACTCCAGCGCTACCGGAAGGGGGTCGTCGTTCACGATGCGCCCTCGATCCAGAAGCATCTCCTCCGAAACCGGAGGCAGCAGGACTTCCGCTGCGGTGGACATCGGAGGAATCACCGGCCTGCCGCGAGATCCAAGCACAGCGAATTCGAGCCGCACCGTTCCGGGGTAGAGCTCTAGTTCCAAGTCCACGACCTCCTGTGCGCTCACGGTCTTCGACGCGACAACACGGGGCCTGGTTGCCGTCGCCCCCAAAGACCTGCCGAAGGGTTGCAGAGCGCGCACTGACCAGCGCTTCTTCGCCGTGCCGGTCGGGATGCCACCGGTCACGTGGACGCGTAGTGCATAGAGCGACGGAACAACGGCGGGAATCTCGAGCTCAACGGTCTCCCCTTCGCTTAGCTGAACCCGCGTCCACTCGAAGCGAAGCGGGGCCTCGCTTCTGCAGTAGATTACGTAGTCGCCTGGACGAAGTTCAGCAAACTCCATCACGCCGCTCTTCAAGAGCGTGGGCGCGGATCCACGGGTGAGG
>CALHGQ010000066.1 GCA_938030175.1 uncultured bacterium
GTTCGCATCGACGGGCTCCTGCTCGACTGGGCGTTCGTCGACATCGATGGCGACGGCGCCGACGAACTCGCGGTCTCCGTGCGGACTCTGCGCGGGACACGGGAGCTTCAGTTCCACAGGATGACGGCGAAGTCCATCGCCCCCAAGGCCTACCGCGTCATCCCGATCCTCAAGGACATCATCGCATGGACGATTGCCGATGTCCGACCGGAGCTCGAGGGCAACGAGCTGGTGCTCCTGACGCGCCAGGGGGCGTGGTCCTTCGATCCGCGCCAGACGGGGTACAAGGGCAACATCAAGAAGCTCTGCGAGACGAACCTCCTCTACGACGTTCCAAGCCCGCGGGAGCTGCCGTATTGGTCGTACGTGCTCGATGGCGGCGACGGATCGGACATGCTGCTCCTCCCCCAGCGCGGCGGCTTCCGGATCTTTGGGCCCACGCCCGGCAACCCCGAGCCGACCGAGGGCGAGCTTCCGTGGCGTGCGCTCAGCACGTTCCAGGGCTCCGCTGACGCCGCGGTCAATGACCCCGAGGACCAGAAACGGCGCGCGGCCGAAGCCAAGCGCGAGGGACAGCAGCGCAGGGCTCGCCTGTCCGTGACGATCGGCGACCAGCTGCGCCCCTTCCTCGGCACGGCCGACAGCGCGAACCTGCTCGACGATCGCTTCAGCATCCAGGCGCCGGCCCTCGTCGACGTCAACAACGACCAGCGGCGCGACATGCTGGTCCTCGACGGAGGCACGCTCAAGGTGCACCTCGCGGGCCCCTCAGGGATCCCGCGCGAGCCGTCGCGGGTGGAGAAGCTGCCGGACTTCCTGACCCGGAACAACGAGCGCGCCGCCCTGCGGCTCGTGGACATCAACGGCGACAAGCGGGTCGACATCCTCGGCATCTGGAGCGAGGACGTCGACGGCTTCGAGAACGCGGAGTGGCGGATCTACGCGATGCTTTCGAAGCCCGGCCGCCTGCTCCCGGAGAAGCCGGACCAGGTGCTGCGCTTCACGGCGGCCGAGCTGCGGACCACGGTGACCGACGTGGACGGCGACGGCCGGCCCGACCTCGCGGTTCGGAGCTTCGAGCTCCCGTCTGTGCTGGAGACCGTCACCGGCCTTGAGTTCAAGTACAGCCAGCTGCTCTACCTTGGCGAGAAGAAGGGCACGTTCAGCCGCCGGCCCGCGCTCAAACAGGAGCGCACGTACGACGAGGAAAGCGTGTCGGAGGTGCTGGCGAACCGGGTGCTCAGCATGGACTGCAGCGGCGACGGCGTCGCTGACCTCGTAGAAGTCAACCTCGCGGGCGAGCTCGGCGTTCGGCGCGTGCGCAAGGAGTCCTCTTTCTTCAGCGGCGACTCCTGGGCCATCGACGAGGGCTACTGGAAGCAGTACACGTCACGTGGATCCGTGACCTCGCTGTCGGTGCTCGACCTCAACCGTGACGGCCTCGGCGACATCATCAGCGGCTCTGACTCCGTCCTCACCGTCTACCTTTCCCAGGAGCGCTAGCATGTCGGTCCCCAAGCAGCCCCGCGCGCTTCGCGGCCATTCTCACCGCCGCCCCGCAGATCCCGCCCGACGCGCCGCCGTGTTGGCGCTGACGCTCCTCTCGGGCACCGGCGCCGCTGCAGCGCAAGCTAGCGGCGACGAAGTGACCTCGTTCGCAGAGACCCGGCTGAGCGTCAACCGCCGCGGCACGACGCTGGCGCTCCGCGACCTCACCGGGAACGGCGCCCAAGAGCTCATCCGCGTGGACTCTGGAGGCATCCTCGTGCGCCAGCTCGAAGAGAGCGGCATCTACGCGCAGGCGGGCACTCTTTACCCGTGGCGTGATGCGACGGTGGGCTGGGACCTCGCCGACCTCGACGGGGACGGCCGCTTCGAGCTCCTGCTCGTGACCAACGGCAAGTCCATCACGACCATGTCGTTCGACGGGTCGAACGGCTGGAGCGACCGCAAGGAGCTCTTTGAGGCCGCCACGTACCTTCCCGCTGGCATCGCGCGGGTGCCCTTCGCGCGCAAGATCGACGGCGACGACAAGATCGACCTCGTCCTGCCCGGTCCTGGACGATTCCACCTGCGACTCAACCGCGGGGTGGACCCGCAGTCGGGCGACAACGTGTGGTCGTCGCCCATCGAGGTGGGCTACGAGCCAGAGATCGAGTACGACCTCGGCGACCCGAGCCGCCTATCGTCAACGTTCGGCCAAAGCGTGCGCGTGCCGTGGTTCAGCATGCGGGACATCGACGGGGATGGCACCCTCGACCTCGTGAGCGAGACCGACGACCGCGTCGCCTTCCACCTCGCTCGACCCGAGATCGACGCACTCCCTTCCTGGGAGCTTGACCTCAGCGCGCTGAAGAACGACGCGAGCGCCAGCGACATCGATCTCGACGACCTTTTGAGCGTCGTGAGCGGCTTCGCCCAGTGGCGCGTGAAGGACCTCGACGGAAAGGGCGCCAAGGACCTCATCATCGGCTCCGAGGGCACGTTCAAGGTCTACCTCGGGGGCGCTGCCAC
>CALHGQ010000067.1 GCA_938030175.1 uncultured bacterium
CCACGACGGCAAACACAACGACCCAAGCCTCAGCCCACGCGTCGAGCGCTTCGCGCCGACGGCCGGCAGACGTTACCGACAAGTCGGCGTCGTGCGGCGCGGTACCGGCAACGTCGGCGACCAATGCAAGTGGGGCCGAGCCGACCTACCGCCGTAACAGCAGTATCTCTGGCATTTCTCCTCACGTCGAAATAGCGATTATGTCTCTGGCGCTCGGCGCGCAGGCGTCCTGCCGGACGGGCCGCCCTCGCCGGGCGGGGCGTGCTCGCCGCACGGGCCGCGAGGGCAAGCCTCGCGGGGGCCTCGCGCAGGAGCGCGAGAGCCCCAGCGTCCTGCGGACGCGTGGAGCGGCTTGGGTGGTGATGGGGTCGGCTAGGTGCCGCGCCGGCTAGTACTCCGCCGACGTCAGGTTGTAGACGCTGCCGGAGCCGCTCGTTTCGATGTTGACGTCCGGGGAGCCTCGGAGGCCGATCTTGCCGGAGCCGCTGATGCGGGCCGAGAACTCTTCTTCGGCCCAGACTTGGGCTTTGCCGGAGCCGCTGATGCGGAGGTTGGCCTCAGCCGTGCGCACGTCGGCGATGTGCAGATCGCCGGACCCGCTCGTTCTGGCGTGGAGGGTTCGTAGCTCGCCCTCGTCGACGGAGATTTCGCCGGAGCCGCTGATTCGCACGTTGGCGCTCTCGGCCTGGAGTTCGCCGATCCAGGCGTTGCCTGAGCCGCTGGTGGTGAGCTCGACGTCCATGGCCGTGACCGAGTCGATGCGGGCGGTGCCTGAACCGGAGAGGTGCAGGTCGAGAGTGGGGCTCTCCACGGATGAGCACACGAGGTCGGCCGAGCCTCGGATTCGAACGGAGTCCAGGGCGCTAGCGTTGATGTGGTAGATGGCGCGTTCGCTGGGCGACCAGCTGCCTCTTTCGAATCCGATGGTCAGGATCCCGTCGGTGACCGTGGAGTGGATGTGGGGGAGGAGGTTGTCGTCGCAAGCGATCGTCAAGCCCTCTCCAGCGCCCTGGGTCACAAAAACCTGGGCTGAGCCCGAAACCTCGACCCCGTGGAAGCCGCTCACTAGACGCTCCGATTCCATGACGACCCCCGAGCCATAGACGGTGGGCGTCAGGTAGCAGGACGCGGCTGGCAGGAGCGCAAGGCAGGCGGTCAGCAGGCCAAAGAGGCCGTGGGGGAGCTGACGAGGGGCGTATCGCATGGGGATTCGGGGGTGCGCGGAGCTAGGGATGGGGCAGAGAGAGCGTACTCGGCGCCCCTATGCGGTCTTATTCGGGGAGCGTGGGCCTCTATTTCATCTGAGGTGCGCGTGGGCGGGCTACACTTCTGGCGCCTTGAAGGTCGTCCTCATCAACCCACCCAGTCCGCCGGAGTTCCGCGTCAGCCGGGGCCTCATGGGGGGCTTTGGCATGGCCGTGAACCCGGAGTTGCTCTATCCGCCCATCGAGCTGGCCCATGTGGCTGGGCTCTTGGAATCCAAGGGGCACGAGGTCTCGATCCTGGATGGAGACGCCCTCGGGGTCGACGCCGCCGGGGTTCTCGAGCGTGCGGCCAAGCTGGAGCCCGACGTTTGCGTGCTGGACTCTTCGAGCACCTCCCTCGATCAAGACCTTGAGTTGGCGGGCCGCGTGCGCGAAACCACCGGGGCCCTGACGGGCATGCTCGGCAGCCAAGTCACCTACACGCCCGACGAGATCTTCGCCGGCGGGCGGATCGACTTCGTCGTGCGCGGCGAGCCGGAGTTCACCGTCCTGGATGTTGTCGATCGACGCGCCGAGGGGACGGGCCTTGCGGGGACCGCGGGCGTGACGTGGAAAGACGCCGAAGGCGAAGTCGTTCACGAGCCCGAGCGCGACAAGATCTCCGACCTCGATTCGCTGCCGCTGCCTGCGCGGCACCTCCTAGATAACTCGGCCTACCGGTTCCCGGGGGTCGACGGCCCGATCACGACGGTCAAGTCATCGCGCGGCTGTCCGCTGAACTGCAGCTTCTGCGGGTACACGCTCGCCCAAGGCCTGCGGTTCCGATTCCGGAGCCCCGAGCATGTGCTCGCGGAGCTCAAAGACCTGTACTTCGTCCACGGGCTGCGCCACGTCGTCTTCCGCGATCCGATCTTCACGACCCGCAAGGACCGCGTCGCAGCGATCTGCGACGGCATCCTCAGCATGGGCATGTCCGATCTCGAATGGCAGTGCGAGACAGCGGTGAAGACCCTGGACGCCGAGCTTCTGGGGAAGATGGCTGCGGCCGGCTGCACCCACGTGTCCCTGGGCGTCGAGTCCGGCAACTCTGAGATCCAGAAGAAGCACTGCGGCAACAAGCTCTCCGACCTCGACAAGGCGGCAGAGGTCTTCCGCGCGGCCCGCGCCGTTGGGATCGAGACGCGCGCGTTCTGCATGATCGGCTTCCCCGAGGAAACGCCCGAGATGGCGGACGAGACGATCGCGCTCGTCGACCGCTTGGATCCGCACCAGGTTCAGTTCTGCGCGGTCACGGCTTACCCCGGTACGCCGCTGCACACGATGCTCCGCGACAGCCGCGACTTTGACTACGCAGCGATGACCGGGTTCCAGGCGCTTGAAGGCAATGAGCACATGACCGCGGAGGAGATTCAGGACAAGATCCGCGAGGGCTACCGGAAGTTCTACCGCCGGCCGAAGCGGATGTTCCGCGAGCTCAAGGACCCGCGCCGCTTCGCGGCGCGCATCGCGCGCTACGCGACGCTCTTCAAGCGTCGCGCCGCGGTCTGAGGTTCGGCGCCCGCCGTACGACACCAACTAGGAGAGCCCCGGCCAGGTGAAACCTGCCCGGGGCTCGTGTTTGGTCCAGCTTCGCCTTGCTGGGCCGGTGTGATGACTGGATGAACTCGCGGGCCTTCTACGCAGATTACGTCAGCACCAAAGGAGGGGGGGGAGGCGCCGACACTCTTGTCG
>CALHGQ010000068.1 GCA_938030175.1 uncultured bacterium
AGAGGATGCGCTTGCCCTCGGTAAGGCGCACAACACGCTCGCCGGACGGGAGCTCGTGGATCAGTTCGTTCATCGGAAAATAAGGGACGTGGTGGGTTCGAGCGTGAACCCCGGCGCCGCGCTGCTCGCGGCGCCGGATCGGCCAAGCGAAGGCCGAAGTAGGAGAGTCGTATGGGTCCGGACTAAGCGTTCGGGTTCTCGATCAGCATGGCGATCCCTTGACCGCCGCCGATGCATGCCGAAGCGACGCCGTACTTCTTGCCGGCGCGTCGCAGCTGGTACATAAGCGTGAGCACGAGGCGCGTGCCCGTGGCGCCCAGCGGGTGCCCCAGGCTGACGGCGCCACCGTTGACGTTGCACTTGTCACGGTCGAGTCCGAGCTCCTTCTCACAGCCGAGGTACTGCGCGGAGAACGCCTCGTTGATCTCGAAGTAGTCGACGTCACCCGTCTTCATGCCGGTCTTCTCCATCAGGACGTTGATGGCGGGAACGGGGCCAATGCCCATCTCCGTCGGATCGACGCCGACGTAGGAGTAGCCGCGCACAATGCCCATGACGTCGAGGCCATCGGCCTTGGCGCGGTCGGCGGTCGTGCAGACCACGGACGCCGCACCGTCCACGATGCCGCTGGCGTTGCCCGCGGTGACCGTGCCGTCTTTGCCGAAGGCTGCGCGCAGCTTGGCGAGGCCTTCGATGGTCGTGTCAGGCTTGATGTGGTCGTCGGTGTCGATCGTGGTGTCGCCGCGGCGGCCCTTGATCACGATCGGTGCGATCTCCTCGGCGAAGCGGCCGGACTGGACGGCCTCGGCGCCAAGCTGATGGCTGCGGAGCGCATACTCGTCCTGGGCTTCGCGGCTGATCCCGAGTCGCTTGGCGATCTTCTCGGCCGTCTGGGCCATGTAGGTGTCGCCATACGGATCGTAGAGGCTGGAGAAGAGCAGGTCTTCCAGCGGCGGCTGCGTACCCAGGCGGAACCCTTCGCGCGCGCCGTGCAGCACGTACGGGGCCTGGCTCATGTTCTCCATGCCCCCGGCAAGGACCGTCTTGGCCTCGCCGAGCTGGATCAGCTGGGCCGCGCTCACGATCGACTGGATGCCGGAACCGCACAGGCGGTTGACGGTCAGCGCGGGCGCGGACTGGCTGACGCCGGCCTTCAGCGCCACGTGACGCGCGCCGTAGATGGCGTCGTTCGACGTCTGGAGCGCATTGCCGATGACCGTGTGGTCAATGGACTCGGCATCGATCTTCGAACGCTCAATCGCCGCCTTGGACGAGTGTGCGCAGAGGTCGATGGCGCTCATGCCTTTGAGTTTTCCGTAGCCGGGGGTGCCTGAGTATTCGGCCATCGGGGTCCGGGCCCCGCCGACGATGACGACGTCTGCGCTCATGTTGCTGGTATCTCTAACGGATCGAGAAAAGGAGAGTGTGCGAAAGGGGCGAGCCGCGCGATGTGCGCGGCTCGTCCGGGGCCCTCGGAAAGCCGGCGGAGCCGGAGGACGTGGGCGGAGTGAAAAGCGGGGGGTCTACTTGCCTTGGAAGTCGGCGCGGCGCTTCTCGACGAAGGCGCTCATGCCTTCCTTCATGTCTTCGGTCTCAGCGGCCTTGCCGAAGTACTCGGTCTCGAGGGCCTCGCCCGCGGTCTGGTCCATGTCCCATCCGCGCAGGACGAGCTCCATGCCGAACCGCAGCGCGATCGGGCCCTTGGCGAGCATGCTCTTCAGCATCTTCTGGGTTCCCTCTTCGAGCTCTTCCGGCGAGAACAGACGATTGACGACGCCCACGCGATGGGCCTCCTCAGCCGAGAACATGTCGCCGGTAAGGATCCACTCCCGAGCCACGCCTGGGCCCGCGATGCGCGCGAGGCGCTGACTGCCGCCGTACCCAGGAATGATGCCGAGGCTCGTCTCAGGCAGGCCCAGCTTGGCATTCGTCGACGCCGTGCGCAGCGTGCAGCTCAGGGCGAGCTCGCACCCGCCGCCGAGGGCGAATCCGTTGACCATGGCGATCGACGGCTTGCCCATGTGCTCGAGCTTGCGGAAGACTTCCTGACCGAATGCGGCCAGGTCGCTCGCGCCTTTGGCGTTGCCAGCCTGGGCGAGAAGCTCGGTGATGTCGGCACCGGCCACAAAGGCCTTCGGACCGGAGCCCGTCAGGATGAGCGCGCGCACAGCATCGTCGGCCTTGGCCGCGTCGAACGCTTGGCCCAGCTCGGTGATGGTCTGATGGTTCAGCGCGTTCATCTTGTCCGGCCGGTTGACCGTGATGCGCGCGACGCCGCCGTCGACGGCGTAGGTGATGTTCTCGTAGCTCATGGGACGGGTCTTAGAGGGCGACTGCTTTGAGGAGAGTGACCGGGTCGAGGGGCTTGGAGTTCTCACCGCCCGGCCCCTGCGTGGTGTCCGCGTTTGCGATCGTGTCGAGGACATCGAAGCCGTCCACGAGCCGTCCGAAGGCCGTGTACTTGCCATCCAAGAACTCAGCCTCACCGTGCATGAGGAAGAACTGGCTGCCAGCCGAGTTGGGGTCCGAGGAGCGAGCCATGGAAACCACGCCGCGCTCGTGGTGCATATCGTTGAACTCAGCGTCCACGCTCCAGCCGGGGCCACCCGTCCCCCACGACCGCTCGTTGTCGGTCTTGGTGTTGGGGTCTCCGCCCTGAACCATGAATCCGGTCACCACGCGATGGAACTTCGTTCCGTCGTAGAAACCGTCCTTGCTCAGCTTGACGAAGTTCTCGACGTGCTTGGGAGCGATGTTCGGGAGCAGCTCAAGGGTGATGTTGCCTGCGGAGGTCTCAAGGCGCACTTGCACACCCTGGCCAGCGTCACTGTTTGCTTCAGTCATTGAATCGTTTCTTTCTCGGGGGAGGCTACTTCGCGGGGCGGGACTTCGTCCCCTTGACCACGAGGGCCTGTGTGATCACTTGCGGCGGGTTCGGTCGGTTCACTTCCATGTCGAAGAACGGATTGTTCGTGTCGATGCGAACCTGCTTGTCCAGCAGTCGATTCTTCAGTGCGTACTGCACCTCGACGCCGGTGACCATTTTGTCCACGGCGTCCATGCCGCTGATCAGTTTCCCGAACGCGCTGTACTTGCCGTTCAGGTGAGGCGCGTTGCGGTGAACGATGAAGAACTCAGACGTCGCCGAGTTGATGTCGTTCGGAAGGCGCGCCGCCGAGAGGACACCCGCATCGTGGTTGCGCGAGTTGAACTCCGCGTCGAGCTTGCGCGGGGCCGCCTCGCCGCTCGCAGCGCGACCGCCTTGGACCATGAACAGCGGAATGACGCGGTAGAAGGGCGAGCCGTCGTAGAACCCCTTGGACGCAAGGTCCAGGAAGTTGCGCACGTGGTTCGGCGCCACGTCCGGCCACATCTCCAGCCAAATCGCGCCGCCGGTGGTTTGCAGCACCACGTGGTAGTTGCCGAGCTGCTCTTTAGGAAGCTCCTCGAAGTTGATGCCGCGCTCCGGCAGCCCGAGGTAGATCACGTCAATGGGATCCACCCCACTCTCCGCAAACGAAAGGCGGAAGTCGATCGTGTCGCCGTCGAACCGCTCGTTGATGCGCTCAGCGAGGTCAATCGTCATGGAGATGGTCTGACCCGGCTCCACTTCGATGTTTCCCTCGGCCTCACGGCGAATCAGCGGCTTGTTGTTCACGAGCCACGAGGCCGGTGTCAGAAGCCACGCGGGCATCTGACAGGGCTTGTCGCCCACGCCAACGATGTCGACGGAGACCCGGTAAGGCTCGCCCTCAATAAACAGCGATGGAGCCGAGAAGGTCGCGACGTAGTCGCCCTTCTTCTGCACGGGTTCCGCGGAAGGGGCGGATCCCAGTGCGAGCGAGGCGATCGCGGCGGGAATGAGGATGGCGTGGATCATGCTTTCTTATCTCCGTCCCACTTGTAGTACCCCTCACCGGTCTTGCGACCGAACTTGCCTTCTGCCACGAGCCGCTCGAGGGAAGCGGGGATCTTGAAGGCGGGCTCATCGGGGTAGCGCTCGGTCCAGCCCTTGAGGATCGAGAGCGTCGTGTCGAGACCCACGTAGTCCGTCAGCGTGAGCGGGCCCATCGGGTAGCCGCAGCCGAACTGCATGGCCGCATCGATGTCCTGCTTGGAAGCGTCGCCGCGGTCGAGCATGTCGATGGCCTGGACCATGTAGGGCACGAGCAGGCGGTTCACCACGAAGCCGGGCGTGTCCTTGCAGGAAACGGGCTGCTTGCCGCAGGCCTTGCCGAACTCCTGGGCAGCCTCGAAGACGCCGCCATCGGTGTCGTCGGTGCGGACCACCTCAACGAGACGCATGAGCTGAACCGGGTTGAAGAAGTGCAGACCGACGAAACGGCTCGGGCGCCCGGAAGCGTCCGCCATCTCCTTGATCGGGAACGACGAGGTGTTCGACGCAAAGACGGTCTCCGGCTTGCAGATGCCGCCGAGGTCCTTGAACAGCTCCTTCTTGACGTCGAGGTTCTCGACGATCGCCTCGACTACGAGATCGCAGTCAGCGACGTCAGCACGGTTCGTCGTGCCCGAGATCCGAGCGCGGGTCTCCTTGACCCAGGCGTCAGCAGCCGCCTGGTCCATCTTGCCCTTCTCGACGTTCTTGGAGGCAAGCTTGGCAAGGCTCTTGTCGACCCGGGCAAGTCCCTTGTCGAGGAAGGCCTGGTCCGACTCGAGAGCGACCACTTCGCAGCCGCCTTGGGCTGCAACCTGAACGATTCCGTGGCCCATGAGGCCACAGCCAACGACGCCGACTTTCTTGATGTTCATGGAAGGATTGAGACTGAACGTCTAGTGCAAGAGGTGAGGAATAAAACCGGTGGTGGGCTCGGCCCTTAGAGGCCCGTGCGATCGAACGCGACCGCCAGCCCCATACCGCCGGAGATGCACAGGGTGGCAAGCGCGTGCTCGCCGCCCCTGCGGTGAAGTTCGTGGAGCATCGTCGTAGCGATGCGCGCGCCCGTGGCGCCGATGGGATGCCCGAGCGCGATGGCGCCGCCGTTGACATTGAGGCGCTCGTGGTCGAGCCCGAGGTCGCGGTCGCAGGCGAGGACCTGGGCGGCGAACGCTTCGTTGAGCTCGATCAGGTCGTAGTCCTTCGCGGCGCGGCCGGTGACGGCCTCGAGCTTGGCGGACGCGGGGACGGGCCCGAGACCCATGACGGTGGGATCGACGCCCGCTTGGCGTGCCTCACCAACGAAGGCGAGGGGAGTCCAACCGTTCTTCTCGCACGCAGCTTCGGAAGCCAGCACCAACGCGCAGGCGCCGTCGGTAATGCCGCTCGCGTTGCCCGGGGTCACGGTGCCGTTTCCGTCGTAGCGCTTGCCAAAGACCGCGGGCAGCTTGGCCATGCTCTCGACCGAAGCGCCGGGGCGCACGTGCTCGTCGGCGTCAACGACCGTTTCGGCCTTGCGCGTCTTCACGGTCACCGGAGCGATCTCTGCGGCAAAGTGACCGGCCTCGATGGCGGCCGCGGCTTTGCGCTGGCTCGAAACGGCGAACGCGTCTTGCTCGTCGCGGGTGATGCCGAGCTCCTGCGCCAGCTTCTCGGCGGTCTCCCCCATCACCATGTCGGCGAGGGGACAGTCAAAGCCGTCCTTGTACATCGCGTCCACGAGGGGTGCGTGCCCCAGTCGGTAGCCGCGGCGCATCTTGGGGAGGAAGAACGGCAGGCCGCTCATGGACTCGGTGCCGCCTGCGATGGCAACGTCGATCTCGCCGCGTCGGATCGCGTCCGCGCCGAGCACGATGGACTTCAGGCCCGAACCACAGGCCATGTTGATCGTCGTGGCGCAGGCGTCGACGGGGATCCCGCTGCGCACGGCGATCTGGCGAGCGACGTTGGGGCCGCCGCCTGCCTGGCGCCCGTTGCCCATGTAGACCTCGCCGACCAGGTCAGCGCTGACGCCGGCCGTCTGGAGCGCTGCCTCCACCGCCACCACGCCCAGGTCCGCCGCCGAAAGGTCAGCGAAGGAACCGAGGTACTTCCCGATCGGCGTTCGCTTCGCGGAAACAATCGCGACGCGGGGCGAAGCGTGGCTCCGAGATGAGTTGTTGGGTGCGCTTGATGCCATGGGAAAAGGGGCCTCCGGGGGCGCAAGTGAGGGCCTCCGAATGGACTTTGGGGGCGAATAGGATAATGAGACGTGCCTCGGGCATCAATCTTGAGCCCCCAGACCGCGCCCGCCCATTTGCAACTTCGAAGCCCTGCGAGCCCCAAGCCACGGGAAAACTGACAACCGTGTTTCGGTCCAGATCGAATCTCGGGCACCCTGTCCTCTGCGATGGATCAAGAACCCCCAACGGGAAACCCCTACCCTTCCATCGGCGCTCTTCTCGCCCTTCTGACCGACGAATCCAAGTCGACGCAAAAGGCTGCGATCAAGGGACTTACAGACCTGGGCGCCGCAGGAGTTGAGGCCCTGAAGGGCGCAGCCGACGGCGAGGACCCCAAGCTGCGGGCCAGGGCGCGCCAAGCCTTGCAATCGATGGCGAGGAAGCGGGGCAAGGGTGCTCTCACCCGCTTGCTCGCGGAAGTACCGCCTGGGAGCGCCGCTGATCACTCCGATGGGGCCACTGCGGGGCCAAGCGCGACGCTCATCGAAGGGCTCCTGGCCATCGACGAGATCCTCGGCTTCCGGGAGTTCGATGGCCAGAGCCAAGACCGCTGCCTGGCGGGGCTCCAGCTCGACCGCTGGGCCGCCGAACTCGCGGACGCGGAGGCTTGGCGTGAGGGCCCGACCCTCGCCGGAGCCGGGGCGCTGAGGCGCATCCTCTCCGACGGCGCAGGACTCGCAGGCCCCGAGCGCGACTTCCACAACCTGCAGCACGTCTCGCTCAGTCGCACGACCGTCACCAGGACCGGCCTTCCCCTGACGCTCAGCGCCATCTACGCGACGGTCGCCCGCAGCAACGGCCTGGAGGCATGGCTCCTCCCATTCCCCGGCCAAGTGCTCCTCGGCCTCGGCCCCGCCTCGGACCGGGTCATCCTCGACCCGTTCCACGGCGGAGCGCTCCTTTCCCGCTCCAACTGCCTGGAGCGCCTCGCTGCCATGGGCGCGCCCCCGTCCGACGACTGGCTCAGCCCGGCTTCGGACCGGGCGATGCTCGTGCGCCAGACCAGAAACCTCAGCGCTGCGATGCTGCGCCACGGGCGCGAGCGTGAAGCGCGCCTCTTCGCCCGACTCGTCGGTGACCTCCCCGGGGAACCCTGATCGCCGTGGAACCCGGAGTCGAGCTTTACCTGACGCCGCGCGTCATCCTACCTTCGGGGGGCACCTATGGACGAAATCCCGCACGCATGGCCCCCAGCTGAAGATCCGCGCCCCGCGCAGACGATCCCGATGTTCCCGCTGCAGGGCGTCTTCTTGCTGCCGCGACAGGTCCTACCGTTGCACGTCTTCGAGCCGCGCTATCGCCAGATGATCGACGACGTCCTGGATGGGCAAGGGCGACTCGCCCTGGGGACGATCCTCGAAGGGGAGCTGGCCGCGCAGCAAGACCCCGGCGCCATGCCGCCCCGTGTCCTCCACGTCGGGGGCGTGGGCGAAATCGCCCGGCATGAAAAGACCCCCGACGGGCGCTACTTCATCTGGCTGTTCGGCCTCGGGCGCTTCGACCTCGAAGAAGCCCCCTCCGATCGACTCTACCGCCGCGTCACCGTGCGTCCGCTGGAAGAGACGGCCATGAGCGACAAGTCCGCCGCCAAGCTCACGCCCGCCCTGCGTGACGCGCTCAACTCGCGCTCTGACTCACCGCTGGAGCTTCCGGACGAGGTTCCCCCGGAGCTGCTCGCGGATGCGCTGGCCCAGAAGCTCCAGCTCCCCCAAAGCGCCATGGAGCCGATCTTTGCGGAGCCCGACATTCGGAAGCGCGTGCGCATGACGCTCGAAGCCCACGAATCGTTTCCCCCGCCTGACCTGGACGAGTAGCTGCGGGGACGGGAGGTTCTGGGCGGAACTTCTAGATAGGATGGGGCGATGACCGAGCCGAATTCGCCGCCCCCCGTCCAGCCCGAGGACCGCGCAGCCCGTGGGCCCGACGACTTCACGGGGCTGGAGCGATCGACCCCCCCAACGAAGGCCGCGGGCCTCAAGGCGGTCACGGTCGCGCTCGGGCACATGAAGCGTGAGGGCTACGGTGCCGTGAAAGCCACGTCCGTTCTCTCGCGCATGAACCAAAAGGACGGCTTCGACTGTCCCGGCTGCGCGTGGCCCGACCCTGACGATCGTCGCTCCGCCATCGCCGAGTACTGCGAGAACGGCGCCAAGGCCGTGGCCGAAGAGGCCACAGCCAAGCGCTGCGACCCAGCCTTCTTTGCGCAGCACTCGGTCGCAGAGCTGGCTGGGCAGAGCGACTTCGAGCTGAGCCAAGCGGGCCGCATCACCCACCCGATGGTGCTGCGTCCGGGGGCGACCCACTACGAGCCGCTGCCCTGGGAAGAGGCGTTCGGCATCCTCGGCAAGGAGTTGAAGGCGCTCCACTCCCCGAACGAGGCGATCTTCTACACGTCTGGGCGCACGAGCAACGAGGCTGCGTTCCTCTACCAGCTCTTCGTGCGCCAGTTCGGCACGAACAACTTGCCGGACTGCTCGAACATGTGCCACGAGTCGAGCGGCGTTGGGCTCTCCGAGACCGTCGGCATCGGCAAAGGTTCGGTGACGCTGGAGGACGTGGAGACATCGGAGCTCATCGTCGTCATGGGCCAGAACCCTGGGACGAATCATCCGCGGATGCTCAGTGCCCTGCAGAAGGCGAAGCGGGGCGGAGCGAAGATCGTGGCCGTGAACCCGCTCAAGGAAGCGGGCCTCCTGAAGTTCCAGCACCCGCAGTCGCCCCGCGACTTGATCGGGGGCGGGACGAGCCTCGCGGATCTATTCCTCCAGGTGAAGATCAACGGCGACGTCGCCTTCCTGAAAGCCGCGCTCGTCACACTGGCGCGCCGGGAAGAGGCCCAGCCGGGTAGCGTTTTCGACGCCGAGTTCATCGCGAACTACACCGAGGGATTCGACGCGCTGCTCGATGACCTGAAGTCCCAGGACGCGGACGCACTCGCAAGCGCGGCGGGCCTCCGCGCGTCGGACATCGAGGCGTTCTGCGACCTCGTGGTCGCGCGGCCGAAGATGATCATCTGCTGGGCCATGGGTTTGACCCAGCACCGCAACGGCGTGCACAACGTGCGCGAGGTGGTGAACCTGCTTCTGATGCGCGGCGCCATCGGTAAGCCCGGAGCAGGCACATGCCCCGTGCGCGGGCACAGCAACGTGCAAGGCGATCGAACCGTTGGTATCTGGGAGAAGCCGCCGGAAGCGTTCTTGGACGCGCTCGGCAAGCGCTTCGACTTCGAGCCTCCCCGCGAGCACGGGCACTCGGTGGTGCACGCCATCGAAGCCATGCGAGACGGTAAGGCGAAGACCTTCTTCGCCATGGGCGGGAACTTCCTTTCGGCGACGCCGGACACGGACGTGACCGCGGCCGCCCTGCGCCAGTGCAGCCTCACGGCCCACGTCTCGACCAAGCTCAACCGAAGCCACCTCGTCCACGGCGAGACTGCGCTCATCCTCCCGTGCCTGGGACGAAGCGAAGTCGACCGCCAAGCCGGCGGCGAGCAGTTTGTGACCGTGGAGAATTCCATGGGCATGGTGCACCGCTCCCGAGGCAGCCTGGCCCCGGCCAGCGAGCACCTCCTGTCCGAGCCCGCCATCGTCGCGCGGATGGCGCTGGCGGCCCTCGGCGAACGCTCGACCGTCGAATGGGACGCGCTGGCCGCCGACTACGCCGGTATCCGGAGCGCCATCGAAGCGGTCATACCGGGCTTTGACCGCTACAACGAACGCGTGGCGGAGCCCGGCGGTTTCGCGCTGCCGAACGGCGCACGCGAGCGGAAGTTCAAGACGGCCTCCGGCAAGGCCCAGTTCACGGTCAACGACGTACCCAAGATCGAGGTCGGGGAGGACGAGCTCATGCTCATGACGATCCGGACCCACGATCAGTTCAACACGACGATCTACGGGCTCGACGACCGCTACCGCGGCTTCAAGGGCGAGCGCCGAATCGTGATGATGAACCCCAAGGACATGGCGGCCCGCGGGCTTCAAGACGAGACGGTCGTGCACATCGTTGGACGCCAGGAAGCCGCCGGCCGCGTCGCAAAACGGTTCATTGTGGTGCCCTACGACATCCCG
The DNA here is from genome assembly GCA_938030175.1 of uncultured bacterium. GTDB lineage: Bacteria > Planctomycetota > UBA1135 > UBA1135 > Saltatorellus. Next base: position 10,185 of record CALHGQ010000068.1, read on the forward strand.
GAGGGGTCCGTGGCCACGTACTTCCCGGAGGCGAACGTCCTCGTCCCCCTCGGAGCGAGGGCTCACCGGTCCCATACCCCCGCTTCGAAGCTGGTAGTTGTCGCCATTGAGCGGGCGCCGAGCGAGTAACAGCGGTGTAGGCTTCGGCGTCCCGCCCCGACCCATGAGAGTCCCCCCGTCTTGATCCAGACCATTAAGAGCCTTGCGCAGAACAGGACCCTGCTTCGCGACTTCGTCGTGCGGGACCTGAAGGCGCGCTATGTGGGATCGAGCATGGGCTTCTTCTGGTCGGTCGTGTACCCGATCATGAACCTGTTCGTGTACCTCTTCGTATTCCAGATCGTTCTGGAGATGACGTGGTCCGCCGACAAGTCCTCGCAGGAGGTCGTGCTCCTGATGTTGGTCGGCATCGTCGCGTGGACGGCCTTTGCGGAGACCCTCAGTCGCGCCACGAATACGCTGGTGGACAACGCCAACCTCATTCAAAAGGTCGTGTTTCCGTCGGAGATCCTGCCGGTGTACATCACGATCTCTGCGCTGGTGAACCTCGTGATCGCGCTGCCGGTCGTCGGCTTGGCGCTGACCTACG
>CALHGQ010000069.1 GCA_938030175.1 uncultured bacterium
CGTCTTCCAGCCTTCTGTGGCCGTTGTTGCTCGTTCCCTTCGTAGCGGCAGGGTGGGGGGAGGTCGCCCCGCTCCTCTTCAACGTGGTGTGCGGCGCCGCGACGGCATGTGTCGTTACCGCGGGGCTCCGGCAGGCGCTCCCGCGTCCGGGGTGGTGGCCGTTGCGCGTCCTGTTGGTGCTGGCGGTTCTACTCGTGAGCAACGCATGGGGACTGGCATTCACGGGCATGGAGCACGGCCTCCAGCTGTTGCTCGCGGTTGCCGTCGTTCACGGCTTGCTGCGGTTCGCGCACGGGGCACCGGTGCCGACCTTCCTGGCGTGGGCCACTGTGTTGGGGCCATGGGTTCGCTACGAGAACCTCGCCGTTTCGGGGGCGGCTTGGCTGCTGCTCGCATGGACGGGAGAGCTGCGACGGGCGCTCCGGTGGGGCGGCATCTGCGTCCTCGGCCTGGCCCTATTCTCAGTCTTCCTTGTGGCCCAAGGCCTCGACTGGCTGCCGAGCTCGGTGCGGCTGAAGTCTGGAATCTCCAGCGACGGCTGGGGCTCTCCGGGCTCGATCCTCTCGCACCTTGGACTCGCGCTGAAGTCGGGTCGCGGAACGGCGCTCTCATTCTTTGGCCTCGGGCTGCTGGTCTTCGCGGGACTCCGCCCGTCACTCGACCGTGTCAGCAAGCTCGCGCTCTGCCTCGCGGGCGCCGGCCTTCTGCACCTGATGTTCGGCACCTACGGCTGGTTCCATCGCTACGAGGCCTACATCTTCGGCAGCTTGGGGTTCGCGACGCTGGCACTGGCTCCGATCGTCCTGCCCGTCTTTGCAGAGCGGGCACGCGCCCAGGCAGCCCTGGCCATGGCCCTCCTCGTGATCGCCCACCCCTACATCGGCTCGTTGCCTCGGATCCCCACCGCCTGCAACAACGTCTTCGAGCAGCAGTACCAGATGCACCGCTTTACGGATCGGTTTTGGAAGCAGCCGGTGGCCGTCAACGATCTCGGCTACGTGGCCTTTGGCAACGATCAGTACGTGCTCGACTTGGTGGGCCTCGCGTCGCAAGAGGTGCAGGCGAGACGCCTCACAGAGCGTGCGCCCGTGTGGCTCGATGACCTCACCCGGCGCCATGGGATCGACCTAGCGCTCATTTACCAGGGCTGGTTCCCGCGGCGCCCGAGATCCTGGATCCATGTGGCTGACCTCGCGCTCTCGCGCGATCGGGTGAGCGCGGCGTCGGCCACCACGTCTTTCTTTGCCACGAACGCGGACGCGGCACCCGCCATTCGCGCGGCGGTCGAGGCCTTCCGAGCGACGCTCTCGAAGCCGGAACGGCTCAGCATCATCGAGAACGAAAGCGCTCCCGAGTGATGGGGGCCGCGTCGGGGCGCTTGGTGAGCGTAACCGCGAGCTCTGTCAAGGATTCTGCGTCGTCGACGTCGAACTCCTCTGGCAGCAGAGCCACGCGTAGGTTCTCTTCGCTGCAGCGATCGACCGTGACCTCTAGAACAGCGGACGTGCTCCACGGAATCCCCTGGAAGAGCGCCGGTGCGTCGGCGGAGAGACCGATCAGGTAGTAGCCACCGTCGCTGGCGGGGCCGAGGCAAACGTCGGATTCGTCGAGCGCGGAGAAGGCTTCGCCAATCCGTTCGTTAGGCAGGTGCGGCGTGTCCATGCCGATGACCACGCAGCGCTGGAAGCCCAGCCGAAACGCCTCTCGGACGGCGCCGTGCAGACGCTCGCCGAAGTCGCCCTCCGGCTGCACCCAGCGCCGGGCCCACGGCGCGCGCTCTTCGAACCAGGGCCCGGCGTCCGGTGGCGCGTAGGCGATCAGCACGGAGCGTCCGCTCGCGCGCGCGAGGCCGAGCGTGTCGAGCACGAACGCCTCGGCGAACTGAAACGCCGCATGGGCCCCGATACCTGCGGCGAGTCGCGTCTTGGCTAAGCCGGGCCGCGGCTCTTTCGCGAGTACGACCACGAGATCAGCCCCAGCCTTGGGGCTTTCATCGTCACGGGGTGAACTTGAGCGGGCCGACATGGGGGAACTGTAGCCCATCGGCTAGGGTAGGAAGGTCATGCTTCCGTTCTCTACAAGGTCTGCGCTGGGCGCGGTCGCGCGCTCCCTGCCGGTCATCGCACTGATGGCGGCGTGGTGGATCTGGTACAGCTCCGACCGCGAGCCACAAGAGGCGGGTGAAACGTACGAGGTGCACGTGGACGCACGCACTGGCTATGGGGGCAAGGCCAAGGCGGCGTCGGGGATTCGCTTCTGCCTTCACTTGGTCCACAAGGAGGTCGGCGCACCCCCTCCCGAGCGAGTCGCGGACGGCATCACCGGCCCTGATGGGACGGCGATCTTGCTCTTGGACTCTGCCAAGGTGGAGGGCTGGCTGGCGTCAGGGAGGCGCTTGGAAGCGCGCCTTGAGCAGCCCGGGTACCAGCGCAGAATCTCGCCGCTGCTTGAGCGAAACGCCAAGGCCGAGCCTCCCAGCGCAAGGTCGTTCAGAACGCGCCTCTTCGCATTCAAAGGCGGTTCCGTTGATGTTCTCCCTGTCACGGCGAGTGGGGATCCCGTGCTGGGCGCGAAGTTGACCCCGTTGGTCGAAAAGCTAGGGGGCTGGTCAGAGGTCCCTGGGAAGTCGGTGCAGGAAGTGCAGCCGGGACTCATCGCCCTTCACTTCCCTCAGGAATCGACGGTCACGGTGTTTGGTGACGGCGGGCGCTACGGAACCGGGCGGCTCGACGACGTTGAGCTCGCCGTGGCGACGAATTGGGCCGTGAATCGCTCAAGAGGCGCGGAGCCGCTCACCATGTTGATCACTGGAGACGGCGTGGTCCGAGGTCGACTGAAGGACGACGCTGGCCGTCCTAGCGCGGGGATTGACGTCAAAGCGATCTCCGAAAGGAGCGGCCACAATGAGTACTCGAGGGGCATCGTCCCGAACGGACTTTGGCTGGAGCAGCTGGATTCGAGCGGGCTTCTTTTCGGAACGGGCAGAACGGACTCGAACGGCCGTTTCGTCATTGAGGGGCTAGCCCGCGACGAGCCCTTCCTGCTTTGGGCGATGCCGACTTCGGCAAACCAAGGTCTGCCAACGTTCCTGGGGCGCGCATCGTCGGCCAAGGGAGCGGCGCCTTCAGCCCTTACCCACGGCCGTCCGCACCTTGTTGTCGATCTCGTGGACGGCGCCGGGCAATTCATTCGGAGGAGTGAGGGCGAACGTAGTTCTATCACCCCGAAGAATCTCAAGGCGCCGGTCGTCCTCGTATGCGAGTGCGTACCGGGCCGGCCTGACGGCGCTGCCGCGATAGCGAGTGGCCATTCGATTCGGCCACTAGCGGATCGCCCTCTATCCCGTCGGGAAGCTCAGCCTGTGGAACCGAATGCCGACAACAGCGGCGAGATCTTCGAGGTGGAGGAAGAGAAGCGTTACGTCGTGGGGGTGCTCGGTGGCGGCTTCCGATTCGCGCCCCGCATCGTCGATGTCCCCAAGGGCAGCGGGCAGATTCGACTGACTTTCCGCGCGGAGGCTGAGCTGAAGACGAACGATCTCATGCTGAGCGTCTCCAGGGAGGCCGGTGAGGTCGATGACCGCGAGGTTGAGTTCGTCGTCCTCGATCCGGAGACGCTCACGCCGCTCTTTCGTCGGCCGTACCGCGTACTCGAAGGTCTTGGCGCCGGGGGGCGAGTCGATCTGATTCAGCTTCCGCCGAGCCGCTACCTCGTGGGGGTCGTGGGCCCGGATGCTGCCTCGCTCGTTGGCGGCGGGCTCGCGGGGACGCCGAAGCAGTTCGGGCGTACCGAGTTGATCGTTGATCTTCGAGAAGGAAACGCGCGGCTAGACGTTCCGCTGCGAGGCTCCCCAGGGCTATCGCTCACCCTGACGGGCCAGCCGTTAGCTGACTCATTGGACTCTCTTCGCCAGGCAACTAGGGCCGAGTTTGGCGAGACCTTCTCGGACGCAGAGGTCCTCGACAAGAGCACCTGGGCGAGGGTCTTCTTAGAGTCCCCCGACGGCCGCCGGGTGCGGATTCCCTTTGCGAGTAGCGACGCGGAGAGACACCTACGGGGTTGGCAGCTGGGCCGCTCGCGCGTGAAGGGAGGGTTGCCCGAGGGGCAGCATGTCCTCTCCGTTGAACTGGTCGACGGTAGGCGTCGGACGCTCGCTGTTCAGCTCGACCCTGGCCGCACCACCGAGATCGAGCTCGATTTCGACGAGTGAAGGGATAGCTCGAACAGCTCCTAGAGGAGACCGTCCGGCAGCTGCGTTGATCGGATATCCTGCCGGGCCGATGGCACTCAGCGACACGCTAGAAGAGATCCGCAACGCCTTTGAGGCGGGCGCAACCCCGCGCGAGGACATTCGTATCCTCGACGCCCACGTGGAGTTCCTAAGCGCAAGTGGTGCCGCGGAGCAGGCCCTGCCGGAGGGGACAGTGGCACCAGAATTCGCTATGCCGGCGACCACCGGGGCCACGGTGACGCTTTCGGATCTAAGGGCAGGCGGGCCAGCCGTGCTCGTCTGGTTCCGCGGGAACTGGTGACCATACTGCGTGGCGGAGCTGGAAGCTCTGCAAGCATCGCTGCCTGGCTTCGAGGACCTCGGCGCCACGCTCGTCGGGATCTGCCCTCAGCTGCCGGAACACAGCGCGGAGCTGAAGGCGCGCTTGGGCCTCACCTTCGAACTGCTGCACGACGCGGGCAACCGAACCGCTGACGCCTACGGCCTTGCCCTGGATACGCCGCCCGAAGTCGTCGAGGTCGAACGCCGCCTCGGGCTCGACCTGCCCACCTTCAACGGCACGCGCGACTGGCGCCTGCCGATGCCCGCCAGCGTCTGCGTTGACCGCGGCGGCGTCATTCGCTCGATGGTCGCCCAGACGGACCACACGCTGCGCCCCGAGCCCGAGGCGACCATCGAGCGGCTACGCAGCGGTCTGCAAACGTAGTTGCTAGAACCAGAACGTGGTTTGGAGGTAGCCGAACAGCGCGTCGCGCCCGGCGTTTCCGGTCGAGGCTCGCTTCGCGAAGCTGCCCGCTGAGTGATAAGCCACACCAAATTCGAGCTGGCTCGACTTCGGGATCATTTCGTAGCGCACCCGGATCTCGGACAGGTTGCCGATGTGATCCCCCGACGTCCCTTGGGTATCTTGGATGCCGGTGGTCGTCCAAGCGTCGCGGTTCGACTCTAGGTAGTTGGCCCGGAAGAGTGCCATCACGCGCCAGCGATCGGCTGGACGCAGGCTGAAACGAACACCGGGCGAGATGAGGTTCGCCCGCGTCACCGGGCGGAAGAGCCCGGTCGGCCCGTACTCCGGCCGTGGCACGCCAAAGAGCGTGTCGAAGCGCTCGTTGCCATCGTCACCCGGATCATTGTCGCCCGACACCCAGTCGAACAGCCCGTCCACCCGCAGACCGAGGGAACCCGCCCACGAGTACCCGAAGGTCACGTGGTGCATGGACGCCTCGTGGTCGAGGTCGACGTTCGAGCCGGACGAGCTACGCGACTCGCCGAACTGGTAGTTGGACTCTAGCTCCCAGTGAAGCTGCTCTTTCTCGGGCCGCTTGAGCCAGCGCGCGCCCACTGTCGTCAGGTCGCGGTCGCGGGTGGCGAGATCCGTAGCGTCCGACTCATCAAGCCCGAAGATGTGCCCCTCAAGGCTAGCGCCCAGCGGCCCCTTGGGAGTCTCGCCGATCAAACCCCAGAAGCGAACGGACGTGCGCTCCTCGTCGAATCGAACGTCCCCGTCACGCAGTTGGTCCTGGGCCCCGTTGCCGGGCAGACGATTGACGGGGAGCACGTAGAAGGCGCGGGCTGTCGCGCCCTCCGACGACTTCCACTGGGCGTTGAGCCCGGTGAACGCGTTGATGGTGTTGCGGTAGACGTTGCGGGCCGCAAGCCGGCGGCTGCCGACGTTCATCGTGTGGCGCCCGAACTGAACGCGAAGTTTGTCACCGGGCGCAAAAGCGTCCGAGAAGCGCGCGGCCACGTAGCCCTGCAGGAGCTCCACCGTGTTCACTTGGCCCGTCGTGGGGGAGGCGTCATCGGGCTCGCCGAAAATCCGTGAGTCGAGCATTTCAGCCGTCACGTCAAGGAAAGTGTCCCGAGCCGTCATCTCGAGGAGGAGCCGAGAGAAGAAGCCGTGGTTCTCTCCGCTCTGGCCCGTCCGCAGCTTGCGGTCGAGGCTTTCGTAACGGGCTTGGAGGCTGCCGTTCACTTCGAACCAGGAGGGAGTCCCAAGGGCCTCGCCCAGGCGCCATGGCCCGGGCGGAAGGTCTTCGGTTGCACCGTTCGCTTGAGACCAAGCGAGGGAACTGCCTGCTAGCAACGAGAGGGCAGACGCTAGGGGGAGTAGCAGTCTTCGCATGGCCGCAGTCATACCCGACCGGACCGAACTCCGCCACCATTCGACAGTACGGTACCGGTTTCGTTGTCGCCACTTAGCAGCGCCCAGAGACGGCCGCTCGGCCAGTCTTCTGGCATTGCCGAGTGGCGACAACGAAACCGATGAGGTGAGAAGGCCGGTCTCCGAACGCAGTCAAGCGTGAGCTTGCTGCAGATGGGGTATCAATGCGGT
>CALHGQ010000070.1 GCA_938030175.1 uncultured bacterium
AGGCTTCGTTCGGGCAGCGGGGCGGGGTAAACATCGGGCAACATCCTCTCGATCAGGGCTAGTAGGGGGTCCTACTGTTCCTGACCGATCGAAGGTCGTGCCGGTTGCAGGGTTATGGCCGGCAATTTGGTCCAGATGCCCAACGTTGGGGACCAGCTTGGTCGGGGTACTCTCTTCGCCCTCCTCGATCCACCCAGATGAAACCAGACAACGAAAGCGCAGCGCATCCAGCCCACCTCCCCAAGCTCCCGCGCGGGTCCCGCGGGGAGGACTTCGACGTGGCCTGGGTGGCGGCCCGGCGGGAGGCGGCCGAAAAAGCAGCGGGGGCGCCGCTCCCTTTCCTCGGGCGCGAGCCCGTGCCGGACGCCGCGGCGAAGGGGAACGTGGAGAACCTTGTCGGCTGGGCCCAGGTGCCCGTGGGGCTCGCTGGACCGCTCTTGGTGCACGGGACGGCCGGGACCCAATCCTGTTACGTCCCGATGGCGACGACCGAGGGGGCGCTCGTGGCTTCGACCTCGCGCGGAATGGGGCTTCTGGCCGCAGGCGGGGGAGCGACCGCCAGGGTCACACGATCAGAGCTATCCCAGCATCCGATGCTCGTCTACGGGAGTGCCATGGACGCGCTGGAGGCCGCGAAGGTGGCGGAGGCTAGCCTCGAACGATTCCAGGGGCTCGTCGCAGGCATCACGCGGCACGGGGCGCTGTCCCGATTGGAAACCCAGGTGCTAGGGCGTCGACTGCTCCTGCGGCTGCTCTTTACCACCGGCGACGCCATCGGGATCAACATGGCGGCCCACGGGGCCGAGCTTTGCTCCAAGGACTTGGCGGAGCGGTCGGGCGCCGTCGAGCGCTTCGTCCACGGCCAGGACGTCGAGAAGCGTGCGAACGCCCGCGCGATGGTGGAGGGCCGCGGCCGGAGCGTGATCGCCGAGGCCGTGATCCCGCGCAGCGTGCTCGCGGACAAGGCGCGCACCAGCCCAGAGGCCCTCGTCCGGGTTCTGCGCACCTATGCGGTGGGCTATGCCCAGCTGGGCACCCAGAACTGGACGGTTCAGGCCGCTAACACGATCGCGGCCGTGTTCTTGGCCTGCGGTCAGGACATTGCCTACGTGACCGAGTGCTCCACCGGGCTCCTCGACTTCGATGTAACCCCCGAAGGGGACCTCCACGCCTCGGTGACCCTCCCGACCATGCTCGTGGGCACGGTGGGGGGCGGAAGCGGCCAGGGCACGGCGGCTGAATGCCTTCGGATCCTCGGCTGCGAGGGGGCGGGCAGGGCCGATTCCTTCGCTGAGATCATCGCTGCGACCGTCCTGGCGGGGGATCTCTCCCTCATGGCGGCCTTTGCCAGCCATGAGTTCGTGGCGGCCCATGAGAAGCTCGGCCGGAACCGTCCGGCGGGTCGAGGGGCACCCCCCTCAGCATCCCAGTAAGGGCACCTCCGAAGCTCTTTCGCTTTCTTCTCCCTTTCTTCAGGAGGCGATTCTTGACGGGGACCCGGGTGGAACTACCCTTGTCGGCTCTATTCCCGTGCGAGAGGCCTGGCAACCCTGGCCTCTGGGGTCCTTCTATTCCCTTGGACCCCTCGCGCGTGATCCATGATTTCCGCCGCGGCCTGCCCCTTGGGCCAAGTGGCGCTGACACCTGAGCGCACCCAACCGCGCTCTCACGAGTTCCGATGAGCACTACAGTGGAGAAAAAAGACGTCTCCCCGCGCACGTACGCGGCTAAGAAAAACGATCCCCTGCTGAAGCGCAACATCGGGATCATGGCACACATTGATGCCGGCAAGACCACCGTGACCGAGCGCATCCTGTTCCTGACAGGGCTCGTGCACAAGATGGGCGAGGTGCACGATGGCGGCGCCACGATGGACTTCCTCGAGGAGGAGCAGAAGCGCGGCATCACGATCCAGTCGGCTGCGACCACCTGCACGTGGAACAACCACGTCGTCAACATCATCGACACGCCGGGTCACGTGGACTTCACCGTGGAGGTGGAGCGCTCCCTGCGCGTCCTCGACGGCGCGGTCGCCGTGTTCGACGGCAAGCAGGGCGTTGAGGCCCAGTCGGAGACGGTGTGGCGCCAGGCTGACCGTTACGGCGTCCCGCGGATCTGCTTCATCAACAAGATGGACAAGGTCGGCGCCAACTTCGAGTTCTCGGTCGGCACGATCAAGGATCGCCTCGGCGCGAACCCGGTCCCGATCCAGCTGCCCATCGGTGCGGAGAAAGAGTTCGTCGGCTTCGTCGACCTCATCCGCATGAAGTACATCGAGTTCGTCGATCCCTCCAACGACGCCGGCAAGACGTACATGGAAGGCCCGGTGCCGGACGAGCACATGGCCGCCGCTGAAGAAGCGCGGGCGAAGATGATCGAAGCCGCCGCCGAAGGCAGCGACGAGCTCATGAACAAGTTCTTCGAGGGCGAGGAGCTCACCGAAGAGGAGATCATCGCAGGCCTGCGCCTCTCGACGATCGCCATGAAGTGCGTTCCGGTCCTCGCGGGCTCCGCGCTCAAGGACAAGGGGGTGCGCTTCGTGCTCGACGCCGCCATCGACTTCCTTCCCGCTCCGATCGAGATCGGCGAGATCGAGGGCACGGTGCCGCGCAAGGAAGAGAAGATCACGCGCAAGCCGGTCGTCGACGAGAAGGTCTCCCTTATGGCCTTCAAGACCGTCGCCGAGCCGACGGGCGACATGACCTTCGTGCGCGTCTACTCGGGCGTCCTCGAGAAAGGCTCCAAGCTGGCCAACCCGCGCACGGGCAAGACCGAGCGCATCGGTCGTCTCGTTCGCGTTCACGCCAACAAGCGTGAGGCCGTCGACTCGGTGCCCGCAGGCGACATCGCCGCGATCATTGGTCTCAAGAACACGGTGACCGGCGACACGCTCTGTGACGACGACCACCAGATCCAGCTGATGAAGATGACCTTCCCCGAGTCGGTTATCTCGATGTCCCTTGAGCCGGAGAGCGCGGGCGACCGTGACAAGCTCTCCGAGATCATCGGCCGCATGATGCGTGAGGACCCGACGTTCAAGGCGTTCACCAACGAGGCGACGGGCGACCTCATCATCTCAGGCATGGGCGAGCTCCACCTGGAGATCATGGTCAACCGCATCAAGAACGACTACAAGTGCGACGTGCGCACCGGTCGTCCGAAGGTGGCCTTCAAGCAGCGCATCAAGAAGCCGGTCGACATGGTCGCCCGTCACGTGCGCCAGTCCGGTGGTTCGGGTCAGTTCGCTGTCATCAACACCGTCATCGAATACGACGAGGACGTCAACGGCTTCGAGTTCATCGACGCCATCAAGGGCGGCAACGTTCCGCGGGAGTACATCCCGAGCGTCGAGGCTGGCCTTCGCGACAACTTCCTCACCGGCGGCAACACCGGCATCCCGTTCGTGTCCACGAAGGCTCGTCTCTACGACGGTAAGAGCCACGACGTTGACTCCAGCGAGATGGCGTTCCGCGCCGCAGCTAACCTGGCCTTCCGCCAGGCGATCGAGAACAACACCGTTCTCCTTGAGCCGATCATGAAGGTCGAGGTCACGGTGCCGGAAGAGTTCGTCGGTTCGGTTGTGGGTGACCTCAACTCCCGTCGCGGCGAGATCGCCGAGATCGAGAACCTCGGTGACATCCGCCTCGTTCGCGCCATCGTGCCGATCGCTGAGATGTTCGCCTACAGCTCCGCGCTGCGCGGCTCGACCCAGGGTCGCGGCAACTTCTCGATGGAGCTTGAGATGTATCGCGACGTGCCGGCCGGCATCGCCGCGAAGCTCATGGAGAACTGATCGAGCGGACAACGGCGCGTCGCCGCCGTTGAGCTGACACCGGCACGCCGCCGCCACGAACTTGTTCGTGGCGGCGGCGTGCCGGTTTCAGTGTGGCCCTACGGCGTTCAGCTCCACCGAGAAGAGAGCCTTCCCTGCGGTGATGAACAGGGTCGTCCCGTCGGCCCCGCCCAGGCACACGTTCGTCGTGGAGCCGGGCACCTCGATCTCGCCGACCTGGGTCCCGTCGGGGCCCCAGATCGTCACGCCGGGGCGGCCGGTCAGGTAGATGCGGCCGCGGGCGTCAACGCACATGCCGTCTGACCGCGTCTCGCGCCGCCAGAGGGGCTCTCGGTCCAGGGCGCGGCCGCCGACGAGGGGGAACGCTGTCACGGTCGCCGGGCCGGAGCGCAGCGCTTCGACGGGGTGCGACTTGTGTCCGCCGGTGTCCGACACGTAGAGCAGCGACTCCTGGGGCGAGAGCGCGATGCCGTTGGGCATGGAGAAGTGGGTGAACGCGGCCTCGGCCTCTTTCGTCTCGGGCTCCCAGCGGTACACAAAGTTCCCAGGGAGCTCCCGTCCCTCGGTCTGGCGCGGCAGCCCCCAAGGCGGGTCGGTGAACCAGATCGCGCCGGTGCTGTGCAGGGTCAAATCGTTGGGGGAGTTGAAGCGCTGCCCCTCGGGCCTTTCGATGACCACCGCCAGGAGGTCGCCAGACCTCGGGTCCCGGCGCACGATGTTGCGCGAGCCCTGTTGGCAAGAGAGGATCGCGCCGTCGGCGTCGAGCACCGCGCCGTTGGGGTGATCGGCAGAAACGAATTCAGAGACTCCATCCGCTTGGCTCCATCGCATTAGCTTCTTCGCCGGGATGTCGCTGAAGACGAGCGCCGACTCGGACGGAACCCAGACGGGGCCTTCGAGGAACCCAAGACCTTCGGCAAGGACCTGGAGCGTCGCCTCCACGGGCAGAGGATCGGTGTGGGTGACCGCGCCGACCACCATCGGGGCCAGGGGGGAGAACACGATGAAGGCACTGAGCATGGCGCCTAGCATGGCAAATCCCGACCTGCCCTTGACGCGGTTCGGTGGGGGAGGCGACAAGAAGGCCATGGAAACGCTCTTCGGTCACACCTCCATCCAGCACTTCGCGGCTCGCATCGAATCCCTGACCCCGGAAACGCAGCCGGAGTGGGGCAAGATGAACGTTCAGGAGATGCTCGCGCACGTCAACGCGGCGCTTGGGGTCCCCCTGGGGACCGTGCAGCTTTCGCGCTCTCTCATCGGCCGCCTCTTCGGACGCATCGCCAAGGGCGTGTTCATCAAGCCCGGCAAGCCCTTCACCAAGAACGGGCCCACGGATCCACGCTTCATTTTCAAGGCGGGCGAGGTCAGCGCGGAGAAGGTGGAAGAGGGCAAGACGACCTTGATCGCGGGGATCGAGGAGTTCCACCGCCGAGGCGCTCCGGGAATGCCGACGACCGCGCACCCCTTCTTCGGCAAGCTCAGCCCAGAAGAATGGGACCTCCTCAGCGCCAAGCACATCGACCACCACCTACGCCAGTTCGGCGCCTAAGCGCGCCCGATCAGAGACACTCTTCGAAGAGCGTTTCGTCCAGGGTGCCGTGGGCGTCGAGTGCGTCGGCGATACGTGCGAGGACCTCTTCTGAGCGATCCGTGCGCAACGTGCCATCCACTTCGTGAATCCAGCGTTGGATGAGGTCGGTGCGCAGATCCGGGTCGGGTTGGACCTTCTCGGCGCAGCGCTCTACCTCCTGCCAGTCGCCGTCCCAGGCGCGCACGAGGCCCGGGTCATCGAGGTCAGCTTCGCCGCGGAAGATCAGTTCCGCCAGCGGGCCGCCCAACGCGGTGAGCGCGGATCGCCTCGCGGACTCGGCCGGGGCCGCGGCAGGCCATTCGATGGTCGCGCGGCCTTCAAAGGCCTCCTCGTCCGACTCCAGCGTGAGTGTTCGGACCTCACCGCCCAAGAGGTGGGCGATGAGGCCGTGCCCCGCCTCGTGCCAGGCCTCGGCGTCCGGTGATCCCACGCGGTCCACGGTTCAGGACCCCTTGGGGCTAGCGAGCGCGCGGGCGAGGGGGCAGCGGCTGGGGTCTACGTGCATTCCTCGGCGGTAGTCGTCGAGGAGCTCCTTGGAGCGCTGGGCAAGCTCCCGCCGCACCTCGCGCCGCCGGCCTTTGACCCGCGCAATCCGGAGCGAGTCGTAGGCCGTGGTCTGGTGCCGCATCCAGGCGATCACCGCGGCCTCGGCCCGGCGATCGGTGGAGATGCGCTTGGTCCGCGCGACCGTGCCGCTGCCAACAGGCGTAGCGTGGGCCGTCACCGCGCGGCTCAGCCTGCGGGCCAGGTCGTCGTACTGCAGCGGGAAGTCGAGGAATCGGAGCACCTCGCCGAAGAATTCTTCGACGTAGACGGCCTGGTCGCGGTCGCGGCGCGCCTTCGCTGCGTCCAGCTTGCGTTGGTAGGCCGGGTCTTGGCGCTCGATGACCAGGGCACTTTGGACCGACCGGATGGTCTCCTCCGGGGCCCAGACGCCGCGGCTGAAGCGCTTGCGTCCCCGCTTCTCTGAGACCACCCAGTGGGGGCCCAGCTTCTTGACCCGCCGAGTCGCCGCAGCGTCCCCGGGGGGAAGGAGCTCCCAGTCCCCTGGGACCTTGAGGATCTGTCCATGCTCGTCGCGCACGGTCCGGGGGGAGGCGCCGGGTTCTACCTGTAGCTGGGTCATCGGGGAGTTTCGTCGCGTCTGGACGCAGATGAATAACACCCTGGGCACGAAAGTGCTCGGCTTCATCGTTACCATTTCACCCATGACCAGTACCGCGAAGAGGCGATGGAGCCGCGAGCTAGAGACCGAGATCGATGGAATCGCGTTCGGCTCGACAGGCCCTGTCCTACTCCATGGCTACGATCCGCCTGCGGGCGGGAAGTGGATCGACGACGTGATTCCGGGGAAGCTCGGCGCGTTCGACAGGAGTTCCGGCGAGCGGCTTTGGAACGCACCCTGCGAAGTGGGCTACGGCCGGGGCTTTGGCGCGGGCATCGGCCAGCAAGGCCAGGTCATCGTGCTGGGGCCGAGCCAGGGTGGTCACCGGTTGGTGCGCATGTCCGTGGCGGACGGCGAGCTGCTCGAAGCCGCCGACATCCAGTCCTTTGACACGGCGACCGTTGCCAGCGACGCCGTTGTCTGCAGCAACGCGCGGATGGTCTGGGCGCTCGACACGCTCACGCTGACCGAGGCGTGGAGCTACGGGCGCGAGGGCGAGCGCTACCACGACGTGGCCCGCCTCGGTGACGTCATCTTCGTGGTGGTGTCGAACACGGACAGCGGGAAGTACGGCGTCATTCGACTCGACGCGAAGACCGGCAACTTCAAGGGCAACCTGGTGGCGCTCTCGCTGCCGTTGATCCGCGGCATCGGGGCCACCGAGGATTCCGTGGTGCTCGTCACGAGCGAGCTGGACATGATCCTTGAGTCCGACCAGCGCATGGACTTCATGATGCGGCTCGCGTCGCACCCTGACGAAGGCCCTCGGGATACGCTCAGCCTGGTGGCGCTCCGCTCGACGGCGGCCGCGGGCGACGCTCCGCTTTGGTACTCGATCCTGGAGACCAAGCCCATCGACGACCTCCCGGACGTCTCGATCACCGCGGACAGCGGCAAGGTCTACGTCGAGCGGCGGGCCCACCTGCGCGCCCTGGACGCTCTCTCGGGGCGCGAGCTAGGGGCATGGACGGTGCCAGGGCTCGATGAGAAGGTGGCTTGGAGCGTCGCGGACGGCGCAGGGCTGCTCGCGGAGGAGACTCGCGTGTCGATCTTCGAGTTGCCCGCCTGAGCCCGGCGTACTCACCGCCCGGCGCCTCCAGCACGCTGGAATCTGGCCGTGGCGGCGTCGGAAGAGGGTCTCTGGACCCCGTCCCCTAGGCGTGCGAACTCGTTCCTTGCGCGAGGGACCCGCTCGCTCGCCGCACGCGTGGGAGCGGCCTGCGCGCGGGCTTCGACGAGACTCGGACGCACTATGGGCGCGGCTTGATGAACAAGACGGGCGAAGAATCACGTTGGGCGGTACAGCGAGCTGCCGTAGCCACCCCAGCCGCGGTGATTTTTGGTATTCCTGGGGGACTGATTCCAGCGGCCCAACCGGGCCGTTGGGTTCGCCATTCGAGTGGACCGCCTCCGTCGACCGCTGTTCGGCCCCGAGCTCGCCTCGGGCCACCAGCCGTTGAGTCGTGGTGCACTGCCAATTCATCTTGGTCCCGATGCTCTTTTGCTTCGGGTCCTAACGGCCAGCTGGGTACGCCCGGCGCCACAGAGGCCTAGCGCCCCAGAGAAAACAGCGTGACTGCTCAACCCATTCTGGAGACCCTCGCGAAGGAGTTCTCCACCGACGTGCCTTCCATGCAGGCCGTGTTCGAAATGCTCGACGCGGGACTTTCTGCTCCCTTCATTGGCCGGTTCCGCCGCGGACGCACGGGCGCTATGTCCGAAGTTCACGTGCGTCGAGTCGCACTGAGGCGGGAGGAGCTACAAGAGCTCGACCGTCGCCGCGGCACGGTCTTGCGTGCGATCGAACGCATCGAAGGCGTTCCAGAGAAGGCGATCGAGGAGGTTCGTACCTGTATGGATCGCTTCGAGCTGGAGGACCTGTACGTTCCGTTCCGTCGTCCAGAGCCTGAAGTTCAGCTCGCTATGGATCGGGGTCTCGGCGCGCTGGCGGATCTGATCGTCAAGCCGATGCCGAAAGAAGAGCGGCCCTCGAAGCCGCGTCAGTCCGAACCGAAGGGCGACGCTTCTGGTGAGGCTGACGCTGGCGGCGCACCTGCGCCCGCCGATGCTGCTGAGTCTTCCGCAGCTGAGTCTCCCGCAGCCGAGCCTTCCTCTGCCGAATCTCCCGCAGCGGAGACCCCACCGGCTGAAGCACCCGCTGCCGAGGCGCCGGCGACGGAGCCTGCCTCGGATCCCGCGTCCGACACTCCGCCGACGGTGGCCCACGACGCGAAGCTTGATTCCACGCCGGACTCTGCGGACGACTCTGCGGGCGCCTCTGCGGGCGCCTCTTCTGGCGACTCTGCTGTTACCCCCTCTGGCGACGCAGCCGCGGAAGCTCCGAAAGAGGAGGCTCCGGCCGATGGCGCTGCGGCCCCAGGGCCAGCAGACTCCGCGCCCCAGGCGGCTGAAGCCCCCGCGCAGACGCCGACCGCTCAGCCTGAGCAGCTCGTCATGACCGCAGAGCTTTCGAAGCTCTGCGAGCCGTTCGTGGTTCCGGACAAGGGCGTCCACACGGACGTCGAAGCCCTCGCGGGTGCGATCCGCATCCTCTCCGACCGGATCGGTCGCGACTCTCGCCTTCGCGGGCACGTTCGCCGCATCATTCGCAAGAAAGGCGTTCTGCGCGTCAAGGCCATCGTCGACGAGAAGAAGGCCGGGCGGCACAAGAACCTGCTCAAGGTCAAGGCCCCGCTGCGTCAGCTCCAGGGTCATCGCCTCACGTCGATCCGCCAGGCCCAAAAAGAAAGGATCATCAACACGTTCATCGAGCTAGACCCGAAAGAGGTCATTGGCCGCGTCCGCGCTTCCCTCGGGAAGTACACGCGCCCTGAGTTCGAGGCGCTCCTTGACGACATCTCGCGCAAGGCTCTGCGTCAGCGCCTGATGCCGGTGGTGGAAGCCGACGTGCGTCTAGAGCTCAAAGAGCGCGGCGACTCGGAAGCCTTGCGCTTCCTGGGGGCCCACCTGCGCCAGATCCTCCTGACGCCGTTCTTCGGGCGCCTGCCCGTGGCCGGCATGGACGTGAGCGCCAAGGGCGACCTCGCGTTCGCCTTCCTCGACATGCACGGGGCACTCCAGGCCGACACGCGCTTGGAAGTGGGTGAAAAGGACGCCGCGACACTGGGCGCCGAGCTCGTCGCGATCTGCGAGCCCCATGGGCCCTCCGCGATTGCGGTCGGCAGCGGCAAGTCGGCGCGCACCGCGGGTCACCGCGTGCGCACGGCACTCCGCGCGGTCGGCTCGGAGATCCCTGTCATGGTGGTCAACGACGCAGGCGCGACGAGCTACGCCAACGGACAGCGCGCACGGGAAGAGCTGGCGGAAGCCGCCGTGCCGATCCGCCTCGCGGTCACCATGGGGCGCCGGCTCCAGGACCCGATGGGGGAGTTCCTCAAGGTCGATGCGAAGCAGCTCAGCCTTGGCGCGGAACAGCGGCTCGTCAGCAAAGCGAATCTGCGCCGGGTCCTCGATCAGTCGATCGCGTCGGCGATCGCCTTTGTTGGACTCGACTTTGACACGGCGCCGCGCTCGGTTATCGAGCACCTTCCGGGGCTGACGCCTGAGTCGGCGAAAGCGCTAGCGGACAAGCGGGACGCAGGCGAGATCCAGTCTCGCGAGCAAATCCGCGCGGACGGAATCCTCACCGAGGCGGAGTGGACGAGCGTGGCGGCCTTCCTGCGCATTCGTCAGTCTCCCGAACCACTGGATCGCACCTCGCTCCACCCGGAGCAGTACGCGCTGGCCCGTCAGCTCCTCGAGAGCGCAGGGGGAAGCGTCGAGGAATCCCTCGGTCGTCCCGGCGGCACCAAGGGCCTCCGCAGGCAGTCCTTTGAGGTGGATGAGTTTACGTGGCGCGACCTCATGCGCGAGCTGAGCTTCCCTGGTCGGGATCCGCGCGGCCGCAACCGCGTGCCGGCGTACATCTCCGATGACATCGACCCTGTTCGTCTGCAGAAGGGCCGCGTGCTCGAGGGCGTCGTGACGAACGTCGCGAGCTTCGGAGCGTTCATCGACGTGGGCACCAAGCAGGACGCGATGATCCATATCTCCGAGCTGGCCAGCCGCTACGTGCGCGATGCGCGCGAGCTGCTTTCCATCGGTGCGACGACCCGTGCGCGCATCGTGGACGGCAGCTCGGCGCGCATGGCGCTGTCCTTGAAGGACGTGCCGGCGCCCGAGCGCGAAGGCGGGCACCGCGGCGGCGGCTCCCGTGGCGGATCTCGCCGGGGCGGTTCCCGGCGCGGCCGAGGCGGCCCGCGCGGTGGTGGTCAGGCGAGGGACAACACTCCCAAGGGCCCCGCTTCCCGCGTCTATCGGCGCGACGGCGCGGCCGGAGCGTCCACTCGCGGCGGCGGCACTCGGCGCGGTGGCCCGCGTCGTGGCGGATCGGATCGTTTCGATCGCGGCGAGCGCGTCGACCTCAAGAAGCTGAACTCAGCGGCGGAGACCCCCGCGAACAACCCGTTCGCGTCGTTCTTCAAGAAGGACGAGCCCAAGCCCCAGCCAGCTCCGAAGCCCAAGGCCCAGAAGGCCCAGAACGCACCGAAGGCCCAGGAGGCACCCAAGCCCGCGGACGCCCCTCCCGCTGAGCCGAAGCCCGTCGACGCAGCAGGACCCGCTGATGCGGGGTCGGCCGGGACGACGCCAGCGGCAGAGTAAGCGCTTGGCCGTGGCGGACGCCGTCAACGAAAGCAGCCCGCGGAAGTGGTTCCGCGGGCTGCTTTTTTCGGAGCGATACCGGGCTTGGCCCTCGCCTGCCGGTCGCTCTGTCCTGGCGACTAGTTCTGGTCGAACGCGTCCGGGAAGAGCGGCGGCGTTTCGTCACCCTTGTTGGCGGTGTCCTGCTGCATCTGATCGATCAAACCCAGGTCTTCGCTCGGCTTCGGCATCGGCGCCGGGGGCTCCGGGAAGCCGAGGCTCTGCATGTTTACGTCGAGGGACGAAGCCTCTTCTGCTGCCGGGCTATCTTCGGCCTCCTCGTCCTTCTCGAACTGGAAGCCCTCGAACTGGGGCTCAGCGCTCTCGCTGGTCTCCGGTGCGCTGGCAGGAATCGGTGCGGCGGGAGTCGGCTCGTCCGTGCTGCTCTCGGCTACGTCGGTGAGCTCGATCGGAAGCGCGGCGCCTTTGGGCGCTTCGGGAGCGGCCGCCTGGGGCTCCTGCGCGGGAGCTTCCGCCGCGGGAACCTCCTTCGCAGCGGGCGCAACGGCCGCAGCCGCCACACTCGTCGCGACCGCCGGCACCTTGAGGTCCGCAATCGACGTGCTGGCGGAGCTCACGTCCATGGCGACGCGCGTCAGCTGTGCACGGAGGTCGGCGATGTCCATGCGGACCGAGTCGATCTCGCCCGCGTTCTTGGAGAAGGCCTCCTCGCGCTGGGTCGCGCTGACCTCCATGGTGTTGGCGACGCCGGACACCGCTTCGATCATCTCGCGACGAGCCTTGTCGATGCGCTTGTCGATCTGTGCGCCGAGCTGGTCGAGGCTTGCTGCGAGGCGGAAGAGCGGATCGCTCGCCTCACCGTTACCGTCGGCTCCTGCCTCTTTCTCTTCCTTGGCTTCCTGACGTGCCGCGGAAATCTCGCCTCGGATGGTGCCGAGCTCGGCCTGAACGGACCCGAGGATCTCGCTCTGCAGCTCGATGCTGCTAGCGTTCGCCTGGGCGAAGCCGGCTGCGTCCCGCGCAGCTGAGCTACCCCGGCTCGCCTTCTCAATCCTCGACAGGGCGAAGCCCATGGCGGTGCTCAGGACGCCGAAC
>CALHGQ010000071.1 GCA_938030175.1 uncultured bacterium
GCCGCCTTACATGATCGTCGAGGGCCACGAAGGCCGCGTCCGCGGGGTCAACATGGTGGGGCTCCAGCGCGGCGGCGTGCCCAAGGAAGATCAGGAGGCCCTCCGGGTCGCCCACCGGCGCCTCTTCCGGGGCAACACGGCCCGCGGGGCCGTGCTCGAAGAGATGAGGGCCGAGGAGATCGAGAGCGAGTACGTGCAGAAGCTCGTCGCTTCGATGACAGCCCGCGAAAAGGCGGTCCGTGGACGCGCCCGTGAAGTCCTGCGCGAGCGCTACCAGGTCGAAGGCGAGCAGCTGATGAAGTCCATGGGCGTCAAGGGCTACGTGGACTGAGTCGCGCGCTGGCAGGAATCCTGCCAGCAGGAATCTAGCGGGCGGAGTCCGGCAGAGCGGAATCCGGCGGACTGGGGGGCAGCGGTTGCGCTATCCTCCCGACGTCATGAAGCTCAAAGCCGTCCAGCCCGAGGTCAACTTCCCCGCACTAGAAACCCGAGTTCTCGACGCATGGGATGCGTCGAACGCGTTTCAGCGGAGCATCGAAGAGCGACCGGAGTCCGAGGCGTACGTCTTCTACGACGGGCCGCCGTTTGCGACTGGCAAGCCCCACTACGGGCACTTCGTGGCGTCGGTGCTCAAGGACATCGTGCCGCGCTACTGGACGATGAAGGGCAAGCGCGTCGAGCGGCGCTGGGGTTGGGATTGCCACGGCCTGCCCGTGGAGAACGAGACCCAGAAGGACCTCGGCCTCGTGTCGAAGGCGGACGTCGACGAGCTGGGCATCGAGAAGTTCAACGAGGCGTGTCGCGGGATCGTGATGCGCTACACCGAGGAATGGCGCGGGACGATCCGGCGGCTGGGTCGCTGGGTCGACCACGACCGCGGCTATCGGACGATGGACGCCGACTTCATGGAGTCGGTGTGGTGGGTCTTCTCCAAGCTCTGGAAAGACGGCCGCATCTACGAGGGCTACCGCGTCCAGCCGGTGTCCCCGGCGCTCGGCACGCCGCTCTCGAACTTTGAGGTCGCCCTCGGTCCCCAGGAGCGGGACCCGGTGACGAAGAAGGACGGGCACAAGCGTCGCCAGGACCCGAGCCTCACCGTGCGCTTCAAGCTCGAAGACGAAGAGGCGAATCTCTGGGCCTGGACCACCACCCCCTGGACGTTGCCGTCGAACCTGGCGCTCGCCGTCAACCCCAACGTGGAGTACGTCAAGATCCGCGTGACGGAGACCGGCGAGGTCGCGTACGTCGAGCCCGGCAGGCTCGCGGACTACCAGTCACGCAAGCGAGTGGGCGAGACGGAGGAGCTGGAGCGACTCAAGGGCGCGGCCCTTGTGGGTCGCCGCTACCGGCCGCTCCTTCCGTACTTCGAAGAGCACGCGGGGGAAGTGGACGGCAAGCGCTCCGCATTCTTCGTCGTCTCCGCCGACTACGTCGAGACGACGAGCGGTACGGGCATCGTCCACCAGGCGCCCGCATTCGGCGAGGACGACTTCCAGATCGGCAAGGAGAACGGCCTGCCGCTCGTGAACCCGCTCAGCCTGACCGGACACTTCGACGAGACCGTCCCCGACTTCGAGGGACAGTTCGCGAAGGACGCCGACAAGGGCATCATGCAAAAGCTGAAAGACCAGGGCTCCGTGGTCGATCAGGACACGTACGTTCACGCGTACCCGCACTGCTACCGGACCGGCACGCCGCTTCTGTACATGGCGATCTCTACCTGGTTCATGAAGGTAGAGGAGCTGCAGGATGAGCTCGTCAAGAACAACCAGGGGACCCACTGGGTGCCGGAGGCCGTGGGTACAGGGCGCTTTGGCAACTGGCTCGCGGCGGCCCGCGACTGGAACCTCTCCCGTAACCGCTTCTGGGGGACGCCGCTGCCCATCTGGCGCTGCGATGAGAACCCGGACGACATGGTGTGTGTCGGGAGCCGCCAGGAGCTTGCCGAGCTGTGCGGCGTGAGCCAAGACTCCCTGAGCGACCTGCACCGCGACAAGATCGACTCGCTGACCTTTCCGTCGAAAGCGACCCCCGGGGGCACGATGCGGCGCATCCCTGAGGTCTTTGACTGCTGGTTCGAGTCCGGCTCGATGCCGTACGCGGAACACCACTACCCGTTTGAGAACAAGGAGTCCGTGGAAGAGAACCTGCCCGCGGAGTTCATCGCGGAAGGGCTCGACCAGACGCGCGGCTGGTTTTACACGCTGACGGTGCTCTCGACGGCGCTCTTCGGGCGCGCCGCGTTCAAGAACGTGATCGTGAACGGGATGGTCCTCGCGGAAGACGGGGCCAAGATGTCCAAGTCCAAGCAGAACTTCCCGGACCCGAACGAGGTGCTGGAGAAGCTCGGTGCGGACGCTCTGCGGATCTATCTGGCCTCGTCGCCGGTGGTGAACGCGAAGCCGCTGCGCTTCAGCGAGGCGGGCGTCCAGGACCACGTCCGGAGCGTGATGCTGCCGCTTTGGAACGCCTATTCGTTCCTGACGCGCTACGCGGACGTCGACGGCTGGGAGCCGGATGGGCAGGCGCCCGACCCGAGCGTCAACGAGCTGGACGGCTGGGTTCTGTCGCGACTTCAGACGCTGCTCAGCGACGTCGAGCAGCGCATGGCGGCGTACGAGCTCTTCCGCGTGATCCCGGCGCTCCTGGGCTTCATCGACGACCTCACGAACTGGTATATCCGCCGGAGCCGCCGGCGCTTCTGGCGCGGCGCAGACGACGGCGATGACGGGGGCGACAAGGTCAACGCGTACCGGACGCTGCACCACGTGCTGCTCGAAGTCTCGAAGGCTCTCGCGCCGTTCCTGCCCTTCGTGACGGAGGAAATCTACGGGAACTTGGGCGCGCCGCTGCCCGGGGGCGCGAAGGACTCCGTTCACCTTGAGGACTACCCCGTGGCGGACGCTCGGTTCGTGGACAAGGAGCTTGAGGAGCGCATGCAGCTCGCTCGCCTCGCCGTGGGGCTGGGCCGCGGACTGCGTGCGAAGCACGACGTGCGGACGCGCCAGCCGCTGAGCTCGATGACCGTGGTCTTGGCGGATGCGGCCAAGCGCGCGGGCGTCGAACGCATGGTCGAGATCATCCGGGACGAGCTGAACGTCAAGACGATCCATATCCAGGCGGACGAGGCCGAGTTCGTGACGTACTCCGCGCGCCCCAACCTGAAGCTGCTCGGGCCGAAGTTCGGCAAGGAGATCGGCAAGATCAAGCGAGAGGTCTCAGCGCTTTCGAGCGACGACCTGGCCCAGGTCCTCGGCGGCGGTTCGTTGCCGAGCGGCTCGATCGAAGGGCTGGTCTACGACGCGGAATCGTTGCTCGTGGATCGCACCTCGAAGGAAGGGACCGTGGTCGACACCGCAGAGGGCGTCACCGTGGCGCTCGACGTGACGTTGACGGACGAACTGGTGGTGGAGGGGCTCGCCCGCGAGCTCGTCACGCGCATCCAGAACCTGCGGAAGGACTCCGGACTTGAGCTTGATGATCGCATCGAGGTGGACGTCGCCTGCGACGGCCAGCTCGCGGACGCGTTGAAGGCCCACTGGAGTCTCATCGCGGGCGAGGTGCTGGCGGTGGGGGACTGCCCCGACCCGTCGGCGCAGCTTGACGCGGGCGCGGACGGTGCGAGTGCGTTCGACATCGACGGCGCGAGTGTCACGCTTCGAGTGAAGAAAGTTTGAGGGCAACGCGTGCGTTGTGGGAGCGGGTCCCCGGTGCTACGGTGGTACACCGGGGGTGACCCTCGCGCCGCAGGTGACTCATCACGCGCCCGGAGCCGAATAATCACTATCTGGGCCAACTAACGGTTGCGGACGTGGCAACCCCACGTCGGGCCTGGCCCACCTTGGAACTGGTTGGTTCCAGGGCCGTCCCGAGCACGGCAGCATTGGGGCCCCCCGACTCTTTTCTTTCACCGGCTTCCTTCGCCGGTCTTGGCAGGCTTCCTGCGCGCCGCGCAGCGGTCGTTCCCTACGGCGTCCAGCCGTGCCGCTGAGCGCGGACCGGTCCTGGAACGCGGCTCGAGCTGGATTCGCGATTGGGCGTTTCAGATCCACCCCCTTGGATCATTACGATGCGGAGCGTGCGTTAGGCGAGGGGCCCAGCGCGCAAGCACCGCAACTGGAAGCGCCGCAGGCGCGTCTGAGGGGACTCAATCTGTGAAGGGACTTGCCGTACTCGCCATTGGGGCGATCTTGATTTGGTTTGGACTGAGCCGCCACGACGGGGGTCCGGACTCGACCGTCCACGCGGGCGACCCGGCAGACGGCCAGCGCACCTCCTGGAAGGAGGAGGACCGCCGCGCAGACCGGACGGTGCTTGAGCCTCGCCAGGACCGCGGCGGCGCTGCGTCCCGCGACGGAGCGAACGGCGGATCCGTGGGCGCTGGCCCGACGGCGGAGGAGCTGCAGGCGCAGCGCGCTGCCGAGGAGCATGCCGCCGCCGCCCGTGAGATGCTGGCGCCGGCGGACCCGCTGCAGCTGGGCGATCACGACGCGGCGACCTATCCCGCCGAGCCGACGATCCAGGAAAGCCCGTCGCGACCCTCGCGACCCCCTGAGATCAACCTCGCGGGCGCAGGCGGCCCTAGCCCCGAGCGCGCAGCGAACATCCTCTTGGAGGCTTGGATCGCCGAGGACCCCTCGGACCTCGAGGTCTACCTGACCCAGGGGGAAGGCCTGGACATGTCGGACGTGCAGCGGCAGCTCGTGACCTCGTTCTGGCAGGCCGTGGCGGGCAAGCCGGATGCTGGCCGCCGCGGGTTGGACGAGATCCGCGGCGCAGAAGGCATCACGACCGCCCAGGAGAGCCTCCTGAGCGCCGCGCTCGACGTGCCCGGCAATCGTGCCGTGCCTCGGTCCGCGTCCGCTGGGCGGCTTGAGCCGCTCTCCTACGCGATGCGAATGATCCTTCTGGAGGACGAAGCTCAGCACCTGCTTCGGAAGCGCGAGTACGGGCGCTCGGCCGTTTCCTGGTCGGACCTCATCCAGTACGAGATCGCAGCGCCGTGGGCCTCACACCGCCAGGCGCTCCTCGTCTGGGGTAACGAGCTCGACAAGGCGCAGCTGAACCACCGCTTCAACGTCAACGGCTCCTGGCCGTCGATCGAGGAGAAGATCCAGCCGGGCGGCAGCCTGATTCGCCTTCGGAAGCGAGTGCTGAAGCGCCGCAACGATCTCGTGCTCTGCACGGGCCTGATCGCCCAAGTCAACGGCGTCACGGGCTACGTTCAAAAGGGGCAGGTCATGCGCATCCCGACGGATCGGGTCAACGTGATCGTGGACCTCGACGCGCGGATCCTGCTCTACCGGCATGGTGACGAGGTGGTGAAGGTGTGGGACATCGGCATCGGCAAGCCCGGTCACGAGACGCCCCTCGGTGTGTATTTGGTGGGGCACAAGATCGAGAAGCCTGCGCACACGACAAAAGGGCTGCCGTACGGCGATCCGGACAACCCCCTGGGTAGCCGCTGGATGGGGCTGCGACGTCCCGGGCAGAACCGCGACACGAGTTACGGCATCCACGGCACGTCCTTTCCGGATGGCGTCGGTGGCGCGGTGAGCCAGGGCTGTGTGCGCATGCGCAACGAGGACG
>CALHGQ010000072.1 GCA_938030175.1 uncultured bacterium
GATCTTCGCGGTGATTTCGATGAGGAAGGACGCGAGCGGTCCTTCGTTCCAACGAGCGAACGTCTCGGCGAGCGCTTCCGGCCCCATGCCAAGCTGCCGCTGCATCACGTCGTAGGCCTCCGCGATGAACTGCATGTCCGCGTACTCGATGCCGTTGTGCACCATCTTCACGAAGTGCCCGGCGCCGTCCGTGCCCACGTGCGTGACGCAGGCGCCGTACTCCGTCTTGGCGGCGATCGCCTCCATGACCGGCTGAATTCGCTCGTACGCTTCTGCGTCGCCGCCGGGCATAAGCGCCGGCCCGTTGCGCGCTCCCTCTTCGCCGCCCGACACGCCTACGCCCACGAAACGGAATCCAGCTTCGCGCATGGATTGCTCGCGGCGCCGTGTGTCCTCGAACCAAGAGTTGCCACCGTCAATCACGATGTCGCCCTCGCTGAGGAGCGGCTGAAGCGCGCCGAGCACCATGTCCACCGGCTTGCCCGCCATGATCATCATCATGATGCGGCGCGGCCGCTCGAGGCTGGCGACGAGTTCAGCCAAGGTGGCCGTCCCCATCAGGGCGCCGCCGGTCTCCCCCACCGCGCTACGCATCAGCTCGGGCTCAAGGTTCCAAACGGCGACGTCGAAGCCGCGATCCATCACGTTCATCGCGAGGTTCCGCCCCATGACGGCGAGGCCGATCATGCCGAAGTCCGCAAGCCCGGCCGCGCCGCCCGCAGGAAGCGACGCCGCTGCACCCTCGTCCAAGAACCAGCGGGCGCGCTTGCCCGCTGCGGCCGCATGGGCGCAAACAAGTGCGGCGGGCAAGGGGGCCGACAGGGCTTCGTCGCCGCTTGCCTGCGCTTCCACCTCGGCGACACGCGACGCTTTGTCCGCGCCCAGAACGAGGAACACGAGCTCACGCGCCTCTTTGAAAACGGGCAGCGTCAGGGTGAGTCGCGACGTCGGCGCCACGGGACTCGTGGATCCGACCACTCGCTGCTCCCGCTCGCCCAGCTCGGCGCCGCCCGGAAACAGGGAGGCGGTATGCCCGTCTCCACCCATCCCCATGAGCGCGAGATCTAGCGGCTCGTCGCCGAGTGCTTTCGCGTACTCCGCGGCCGCGCTCGCAAGATCGGCCACCCCGTCCATGATGTGCACTTGACCGCTGGGGATCGGCACCTGGCCCGTCAACGATTCGTCGACGAGGCGCGCGTTGCTGGCCGCGTCGTCCGGGGGGACGCAGCGGTCATCGCAGAAGAAGACGTGCACCTTGTCCCAGTCCACGCGCTTGGACGTCTCGGGCTCGGCCAAGCGCTCGTAGAGCGGCCTCGGCGTCCCGCCGCCGGACAGCGCGACGCGGAACACGCCGCGCGCTTCGATCGCGGCCGCGGCGCGCTCTACGAAGAGGTTCGCAAGGCCCTCGATGACGGATGGTGCGTCGCGAAAGACAGACAGAGCCAGCGCGGAACGGGGGGTGGGGTTCATGGGATGAGGCCGGGACGGTGCGGTGGGCAAACTCAATGGATGGGCTTGGGGAGCAGAATTGAGGATGAACTCAGCGGGCCAACTCAGTTCTCGCGCATCAGATTCTGATCCGCGATGCCAAATCCAGCGGCCTTGGCCGGGCCCCAGCTTCCCGCTTCGTAGGGATGAACGTCGTGCTTCATGGACAGAACGGGGTCGAAGACTTCCCACGATCGAAGGACCTCGTCACTGTGCACGAAGAGCGTTTGATCCCCCCGAAGGACGTCGAGGAGCAGCGTTTCGTAGGCGTCCGGGAGATCCGGGAAGTGGTCCGCGTGGCGGAACGTCAGCGGGAACTGATCGAGATTGATGCCGGAGCCTGGCTCCTTGACGTTCATGAACATCGAGAAGCCCGCGTCGGGCTGGAGGGTCATGGTCAAGACGTTGCGGTTCACCTCGCAGACCCCTTCGTTCTCGAACATGCACACCGGCGAGTCCTTGAACTGGACCCCGATGCGCGAGAGTCGGCGCCCCATTCTCTTGCCGGAGCGCAGGTAGAAGGGCACCCCCTGCCAGCGCCAGTTCATGATCGAACAGCGAACCGCGGCGAAGGTCTCCGTCTTGGAGTCCGCCGGCACGTCCGACTCCTCCAGGTAGCCGAGCGAGTCGCCGCTGGCCGTGTACTGGCCGAACACCACGTCGCTCTTGGCGAGAGGCGCGAGCGAACGCAGCACCTTGGCCTTCTCGTAGCGCACGGAGTCCGCATCGATGTGCGGAGGCACCTCCATGGCCACAAGCGTCAACAGCTGGGTGAGGTGGTTCTGGATCATGTCGCGCAGGGCGCCCGACTTGTCGTAGTAGCCCGCCCGCGTTCCCAGCCCAAGGTCCTCCGCCACCGTGATCTCCACGGCCGCGATGCGGTCTCGATTCCAAAGGGCCTCGAAGATCGAGTTGCCGAACCGGAAGGCGAGCAGGTTCTGGACCGTCTCTTTGCCCAGGTAGTGGTCGATGCGAAAGATCTGACGCTCCTTATAAGAACGACGCAGAAGCTCAACGAGGCTCTGGGCGGACGCCAGGTCCATGCCAAAGGGCTTCTCGACGACCACACGCGTCCAGCCCTCCGGGTGCGCCTGGTCGCCCGCACGGCGATTCGCCCCGTTGAGACCCGCTGCCGTCAGTCCTTCCACTGCGCCCGCGAGGGCCGCCGTGGGTAGCGCCAGGTAGAACGCGCGCCGCGGCGGGAGATTGTGCTCGGCCTCAAGCGCATCGATGCGCGCCGCCAGCGCCCGGTAGGCGTCGTGGGAACGATCCCCCAGGGACTGGTAGTTGACGCATCGATCGCAAAACGCCCGGGCGTCGCCCTGGGAGATGCCGGCGTCCTCCAGCGCGCCCGCGACGAGCGCGTGATAGGACTCCTCCGTGTTCTCTGGGCTCGTCGCTACCCCCAGGATCCGCGTCGTGGACGAAATGGCCCCGTCGGCCATGAGGTGGGCAAGGGCGGGCAGGAGCTTGCGGCGCGCTAGGTCGCCCGTGCCCCCGAAAATCACGAGTGTGCTCGGCGGCGTTGCGTTCTTTGACTGCATTGTGATGGGCGGCGAAAGTCTCCCGAACGGGATGGCTCGCGCGGGCAGCGTAGCGCCTTCGCCTGTCGCATCGAAGCGGTATGGAGCCGAACCGAGCGGGACTTTCAACTGGCCCGCGCGGCCCGGAGCCAAGCTCATGCGGCTCTCATCTCCAATACCCGAGTAGGCGTGGCCCGCCGTACACGATCGCGCTCCCCCCCACACTTCCTGAGCCACTCGCAGCGAACCGACGCCGGAAGCACCGCTGGTCTGTCCCGTCAAACAACAAGCGCGCCGCGGGGGACGCTCCTCCCAATGCACTAGAATGCCGAGGTGACCCCACTGCTCGTACTTCTGCCCGGCCTGGACGGGACGCCCATCCTGTTCGAGCCGATCCTCGACAAGCTCGGCATCGAAGCACTCCCGGTGAGCTACCCCCAGACCGTGCCGAGCGACTACGACACGCTCCTGCCCGTCGTGCTCGCAGGGCTCCCAAAGGACAGGGATTTTGTGCTGCTCGGTTGGTCGTTCTCTGGACCGCTCGCGCTCATGGCCGCCGCGACCCGGCCGCCCGGCCTGCGGGGTGCGGTGCTATGCGCTTCGTTCGTACAGAAGCCCCTTGGCTGGGTCCCCAAATTCGCACGACATCTCGCATGGCCGTTCATGTTCCGCATCTCCGGATCCATGGCCGTCGCCAAGACCGTCCTCGCGGGCTTCGGCAATCCCGTGGTGAACCGTCTGATCAAGAAGGCCCACGACGCCGTGCCACCGAAGGCGATGGCCGCCCGAGTCAAGCAGGTACTCACCGTCGACGTGCGCGACGAGCTCAAGGCCTGCCCTGTTCCAATCCTCTACCTCGAGGCAGCCAGCGACCGCATTGTCCCGAAGCGCAACGTTCGATCGATCCTTCGGGTCAGGCCGGATGTAGTCGTCAGGACCATCCCCGGCCCGCACTTGGCCCTCGCC
>CALHGQ010000073.1 GCA_938030175.1 uncultured bacterium
GGGGGGTCGCGGGGCGGGGGTTAGTCGTTGAAGGTCATGGGCTTTGTGCGGCCTGCGGCTAGGGAGCGTTGTTCTGTTACTTGGGCGGGCAAGATGGGGTCGGCTCCGTTGCCCCATGAGCGGCGGACGTAGGTGAGGACCGCGGCGAGGTCGTCGTCAGTGCCCTCGTAGCGCGGCATCTCTTGGTTCCACGTTTGGCCGTCGATCACTAGGGGGCCCTCGAGGCCGTGGAGCAGGATCTTCATGAGGCGCGCCTCGTCGCCCACGACGTAGCGGGTGCCGCGGAGCGTCGGGGCCTTGCCGTCCTGGCCGCCGCCGTGGGCCTGGTGGCAGGAGGCACACGCTTCGGCAAAGACGGCGGCGCCTCGCTCGTATTGGAGGAGTTCGGCCGCGGTCAGCTCCCGGGGCACCTCGATCTCTACGGCGCCGGGCTTGCCGGGCCAAGTGCAGCCTTCGCTGATGGAGGCTTCGATCGACCCCTCCTCAAGCACGGCGGCCGCGCTCGAGCTGGCGAGAGCGACGGGCATGGCCCGCAGAGGGAGCGGCAAGCGCTCACCCTTTGGCCCCTTCTTGCGGGTCGTGTAGAGCCCGTCCACGAGCGCATCCCCCCACC
The DNA here is from genome assembly GCA_938030175.1 of uncultured bacterium. Taxonomy (GTDB): domain Bacteria; phylum Planctomycetota; class UBA1135; order UBA1135; genus Saltatorellus. Next base: position 614 of record CALHGQ010000073.1, read on the forward strand.
ACTTCGAAGGATGATTCAGCGCGTGGTCCACCGCCATTTCGACGTTGGCGAAGAGGGCTTCCTTGCCGATGCAGGCCGCGAGGTCCTTGATCAGCTGCTTCCGCCCCGGAAGCTCCGAGTTCCACTGTCCGCGCTGGGCGAGCGTGTCGAGGAAGAGCGCCTCGCGGAACTCAAGACCGGAAAGGACAGCCGATCGCTCTAGGGATGAAGAAGCGTCGGCGGTCATACGATTCGCGAAGGTCAAGACCGTCACGGGCGACGCAGATTCCCCGAGGGCAAGGAGCGCGTAGAGGCGGACGCGCGGATCCCGCTCGGTTGCCACCATCTTGGAAACGACGCCGAGGAGATCGTTGCCTTCGAGGTCCAGCCATGGTCCAGCGATCTCAGTCGCCGCGCACCGAACGCGCGGATCCTTCGCCTTAAGCGCTGCACCGAGCACGTCCGCGGTCATGTATCCGACACCGTCCAGGGTCCAAAGCGCGTGGACGGCGGGAATGGCGGCGCTCCCCGTCGCCATCGTGCGCAAGGTGGCCAGCACCGAGGCCTCTCCATTGACGCTCTCCACGAGCAGCCTTTGGGCTTGGTCCCGAACCCAAGAATTCTCCGACCCGAGCGCTTCCGCCAGCTCGACAAGGGAAGCACCCAGAAGGTCGATCTTCGGGCGCTCTACCTTCGCGCCTGTCTTGCGCACTCGCCACACCCGACCGAGCCCCATCGGACCGTCGAGTTCGCGCTCGAGGATCTGCTTGCGCAGGAAGCTCGTGAGGAAGATCCTGTGCTGGACGAGGCCGCGGTACATGTCTGCCAAGTAGAGAGCGCCGTCCGGCCCGGTGGTTCCCGCGACGGGCCGAAACCGCTCGTGGGTCGACGTCAAGAAGTCGAACTCCGCGTGCAGGCTCTTGGCCACGAGGCGCGCACTCCCCTTGGCAGGCCCCAGCTCGTAGCGCTTCACGAGGTTACCCGTCGGCTCGCAAACGAAGATGTCTCCATTCGCATCGGAGCCAAGCCCCGCGCCCCGCAGCACCGTGGGCCCACAAGCCGCCGTGAACGATGCGAGCGTGTAGTCATCCCTGAGCGTCGCGGCCTGGTAGCCGCGGTTCACGCCCGGGTTCATGCGTGAGGGGAACGTCGCGTTCTTCGCTTCGACCCCAGCGAACGCGCCGTGGAAGCCGCGCTGGTGCCGATTCCGGACTGCGTAATGAGAAGGAACGATGTCGCAGTACAGCGGGTTCGGATTCGTGTTCCGAACGAAGCGCCCGACATCGTCCATGCTGAGGCCCCACTGCCCGCCGCCGCGGACCGGCTCCACTTCCCAACGAGCTTCGCCCTCCTCGTCGAAGACCCGCCGGACACGCTTGCTCCAATTCGCAAAGTGGATCCAGTTGTCGAGGCCAATCGTGGGCGAATTGATCGCGTGCTCCGGATTGCCAAGCCCCGCCTTCAGTCCCGTCGCGACCACCTCCCGCGTATCGAATTTGCCATCACCATCCTCGTCACGGAGGAACACCAGCTCAGGCGGAAGGACGCAGAGAGCCCCGCCGTGCAGCGGCACCACCCCGCGCGGCAGGACGAGCTCGTCGGCAAAGATCCCGCGCGAGTCCATCTTGCCGTCGCCGTCCTCGTCCGTCAGGACCGCGATGGTCCCGATCGGATCCTGCTCGCCAGTTCCGTCGATATCCCGCATGTAGCCCGTCATCTCGACGACCCACATCCTGCCGATCTCGTCGAAGGTGATTTGCACCGGATCCACCACGAGGGGTTCAGCGGCCACAAGCTCGATCACAAAACCGGGCGGCAGCTTGAAGGTCGCGAGCTCTTCCTCGGGGGACAGCACAGGCGCCGCCGGAATCTCGAGGTCCGCCGGCAAGTCCGTCTGCGGGTCCCCCTCGCGATCACCGGCCTGCGCGGCCGCCGTCTCGACAGACAGAAGGGGAAGAACGGTCAGCAGAAGAGGAACGCACGGAGCAACGGTGAAGCGCATGGGGACATTCTAACCCCTCGCAGCCGCAGGCTTGAAGGCCGATAGCGCGCCCTATCCCATACCGAGCCCGGATCTTTGAGCGTGTCGCGCTTTGGCAGATTCGCGAGCGCGCGACACGCTCCTAGACCCGGGATCCGTCGCGCGCCAATGCGTCGCACCGACGTGCCATGACAAAGTCGTTGGCCGTAAGGCCCCCCGCGTCATGGGTCGTGAGCAGCACCGTCACGAATCGATAGTTCGATATCGAGAGGTCCGGGTGGTGGTTCTCCTCGTCCGCCGCCGCGCCGATCGCATTTACGAGGGCCAGCGCGGCCTTGAAGTCCTGGACCTCCAGGCGTCGCTCGATGGACTCGTTCCCAACGATCGCCCAATCGGCGTGGACCTCTGACGCCATGGACCGAACCTCGGCCGCAGAAAGCGAAGCGGCCCCGTCCGCGCAACGATCCGGAATGACTCCCATGGGGCTACGCGTTCGGGGCGCTCACGTGCGTCAACCAGCCGCCCTTATCGGGGGCCTCCCCTTTCACACGCGCAAAGAAGACCTCTTGAAGCCGCTTCGTCACCGGACCCGGCGCTGACTTCTCAAGGGGCCTGCCGTCGACGCTGCGCACGGGGGTGATCTCCGCCGCGGTGCCCGTCATGAAGATCTCCTCGCAGAAGAAGACAGCTTCCCGCGGGATGCGCGCTTCGCGAACCGGGATCCCGAGCTCAGCCGCGATCTCCATCACCATCCCGCGCGTGATGCCAGCGAGGATCGAGTTGCCAATCGGCGGCGTCAGGATCTCTCCGTCCTCCACGAGGAACACGTTCTCGCCGCTGCCTTCCGACAGGTAGCCGTCCACATCCAGCACGAGGCCCTCTGCATAGCCGTGGCGCACGGCCTCTTGGACGACGAGCTGAGAGTTCAGGTAGTTACCCGACGCTTTGGCCATGGACGGGTGCGTGCCGGGCGCCATCCGACGCCACGAGCTGAACCCCACATCGACGCCCGCATCGACCCCGCCGTCACCGTGGAGCGAATCCCACTCCCAGGTGGCCACGCACACCTGGATGGGGTTGCCCTTCGGCAACACGCCGAGGGGGCCGGCGCCACGGAAGACCAGGGGCCGGATGTAGCACGACTTGTGTCCGTTCCTGCGCACCAGCTCAAGGATGGCCGCTTCCATCTCTGCCTGGGAGAAGGGGAGCGCCATATCCAGCACCCGGCACGACCGGAACATCCGCTTGACGTGGGCCCCAAGCTGGAGGACCGCAGGGCCCTCTGGGGTCGAGTAGGCGCGGATCCCCTCAAAGACGGCATTGCCGTAGTGAAGGCTGTGGGAAAGGACGTGGACCCTGGCGTCCGCGAAGGGAATGAACTCGCCGTCCATCCAGATGAATTCTGAGGCTTGCATACGGGGGACAGGATAGCCCGCAGCGCGAGTCGGGCCGTACAATTCCGCCCATGCCCCAGAACATCATGAATGCCCCCCACGGGATGAATCTCGTGATCGAGTGCTCGGACGGTAGTGCGGTCATTGGCCGCTTCGACGAATCGAACGGATTCGAGGTTGTTATGCACGACGTGGATCTCTGGGCGGCCGACCAGGGGACCCCGGAGGAGCGCGAGCAGTGGATCCGCCAGACGGCCACCTACGGCGTGGCCGTCAAGGAGCGGGACCACAACTTCCCCGCGAGCCTCGTCGCCAGCTGGAAGTCGCTCTTCGACGTCGAGAAACTCCACTAGGAACCAGCCACAAGCGGCCTCCCCCCATGACGTCCCCTGCCCTCACGATGCGCTGTGCCTCAGCGCTGTCCACCGAGTCCAACCTGGATGCGGCCGTGGGTGAAGTGGCGGACGACATCGACACCCAGCTGGGGGGCGATTCCCCCGACATCGTCTTTGCGTTCATCACGCACCACTACGGCGGCGACCTCGCGCGCGCGTCCGGGGAGCTCGTGGAGGCCACGGGAACCCGGGCGCTCGCAGGCTGCACCGGCGCGTGGACCCTCGGCATCGGGAAAGAAGCGGAAGACTCACCGGGCGTCACGGTTCTTGCGGCGACGCTCCCCAAGACGAACGTCCGCGTCACCCATCTTTCCGCGCACTCAGAAACCGGCGTAGGGATCGGCAACTTCGATATTCATAGCCCCGAGCACGCCAGCGTGCTCCTGCTCGCGGACCCGTTCTCGTTTCCCGCGACGCCGTGGCTCAAGCAGTTCCACAGCCTCTACCCCGAAGTGTCCTTGGCGGGCGGCCTCTCCAGCGGCGGCGTCGCCCCCGGACAGAACATTCTCTTCGCAGGTGCCGACCCCGTGAACTCGGGCGCGATCGCCGTCGTCCTCGAAGGAGAGACGAAGGTCGTCAACGCAGTCAGCCAGGGCTGCCGCCCGATCGGACCGCCCCTCGTCGTGACGAAGGTCGAGGGGGGCGTCGTCTTGGAGTTCAAAGGTCAACCAGCCGCAAAGGTGCTCTTCGAAACCCTCGAGGCGCTCGACGAGGAGGACCGCAAGCTCTTCCAGAAGGGAGCATTCGTGGGTCGCGCCATCGACGCGACCAGGAAGTCGTTTCGATCGGGTGACCTACTCGTGCGCAGCATCATGGGACTCGACGCCAAGCGCCACGGCGTGGCGATCGCCGATGACGAACTCCGCGCAGGGTCCACGCTGCAGCTCATGGTGCGCGACTCCAGCTCTGCCTCGTCGGAGCTCCAGTCCTGCCTGGAGTTTGCGGGGCTCGAATCCATGGGCCAGGCCATCGGCGGCCTGCTCTTCACGTGCGGCGGACGGGGCAAGGACATGTTTGGCAAGCCGGACCACGACGCACGCCTGATCGAATCCAACTTTGGCCCGGGATTCCCACTGGCAGGTTTCTCCGCGAGCGGCGAGATCGGGCCCGTCGGGGGCGAGCCTTTCCTGCACGGGTTCACCGCAAGCGCCGCTCTGCTCGTGCCGCGCTCCGCCGGCATCACCACGCCCAACCCGTAGACAACGCCCATGTGGATCCAAATCGCCAGCAGCGCGGCCGTGCTCTTTGTTGCCTTCGTGGCCTACACGCGCGCCACCGCTGCCCAACGGGCCGCCGAAGACGCCAGCCGCGCAGCCTCGCGCTCGGCCGAGGCCGTACGCGAAGACCTCGAGCAGCGCGTCGACGTTCTCCAACGCCTACTTGCCAAGGTGGCATCGGGCGACAAACTGACACCTGAAATGATTGAAGACGGACAGCTCTGGAAAGACGTACAGGGCGACGAAGCCCTGAGCCTGATGAAAGAGGCAGGCAGCAACGCGCTCATCCTCGACGTGCGGACCCCCGAGGAAACCGCCGCGGGAATCATCGAAGGAGCGGTGCTCATCCCGATGGATGAAATCGAAGAGCGTCGGGCGGAACTCCCGACCGACGGGCGTCCCGTGCTCGTGTACTGCGCCATGGGCGGCCGCTCGGCCGCCGTCTGCGACCACCTCGCCAAGGAAGGCATCCAGGGCCTCCACAATTTGGTCGGCGGCTTCGGCGCATGGCCGGGCAGCACCTCGAAGCCGTCCTAGCGGCTCCTCTTCACTTGGCCAAAGAACGGACATGCTTGACGACTCCACGATCGAACGGGACCTAGCCTTCGCCATTGAGGCCGCAAAGGAGGCAGGCGCGCGCGGCTTGGCTCTTCGCCAGGAAGAACGCTGGGAGGGCAAGACCCTCGGCGACGTGTGCGACCAGGCCTGCGACGGCTACCTGCACGGTTTTCTGAACGGGCGCTACCCGGACGACGGCATCCTCTCCGAGGAAACGATCGACACGCCGGAGCGCCTCGAGAAGTCGCGTGTGTGGATCGTTGATCCCCTCGACGGGACCAAGGAGTACGCGCAGCTTCGCGAAGACTGGGCCGTGCACGTGGCCCTCGCCGTCGATGGACAGTGCGCACTGGGCGCCGTCGCGCTTCCCTCCCAGGGGCGCATCTATTACGGCGTATCCCAGGACGGCGCACTGCGCAGCGGCGTCGTGGGAGAGGGCAACCTCGAAATCGTACAGGGCGACTCGCCCTCCCCTGCTGTCCCACGAATCGCCGTCAGCCGCAGCCATACGCCAGAGTGGGTCGAGCGTTTCGCATCGGGCATCGGCGGAGAGCTGGCACCCGCGGGTTCGGCGGGCAACAAAGTCGCCATGCTGCTGGCCGGGGACGCCGATATGTACGTCCACAAGATCGGCCTCAAGGAATGGGACACCTGCGCCCCCGAGACGATCGCCCTCAGCGCTGGCTGGCACGTGTGCCGGCTCGACGGCACGCCCCACGTCTACAACCGGCGCGACCCGAAAAACCACGAGCTCGTGGTTTGCAGGCCTTCGATGAAAGAGAGCGTGCTCGCCGCCTTGAAAGGTGCGGGCGCCCTCGAAGACCGCAAGGTCAGCTAGGCGGGACAGCGTGAGCAGCGCGATGGGTGCGGGGGGCGAGCGGCCACCGAGCCCCCCCACCGAGCTAGCGGACTATGTGGCGCGAACGTGTGGTCCCGCTGCGGGGTGGCACGACGCATCGTGGGACCATGGCGAGTCCGAGGTCTGGCGTGCGACGCTTCAGTCCGGCGGCGACGTGTTCGTCAAGCGGCACCGGCAGCCAGCGAAGTTCGCCCAAGAGCGCGCCGCCTACGAGCGCTGGGCACCCGTCGTTGGGTCGTGTCCGCGGCTGATCGCCGCCGAAGGCGGGGCGCTGCAGGCTCTCATTCTCGAAAGCGTCCCTGGCGCGCCGCTCCTCCTCAGCGAGGTCCCAGACGAGGTCAAGCTCGAAAGCTACGCCGCGGCTGGAAGATGGCTCCGGCGGCTCCACGCACTGCCATGGGATGACGGGGATCCGATGGACGTTGCGACGGCGCTGACAAAGCGATCCGCGACATGGAGCAAGCGAGCCCGCGCGCTTCCGAAGTCCCCGCTGAGCGAGACATGGATCGATGCAGTGCACGCCCGCGTCAGCGCGCCGTGGCCAACTGACGTCGCGCTCCCGACGCGCGTTCCGTGCCACCGCGACTTCACGGCCCGCAATTGGATCGTCGAGGGATCGACCTTCACGGTCATCGACTTCGAGCACGCCCGCGCTGACTGGTCCTTCGTGGACCTCGAGCGCGTGAAGTCGTCCATCCCGGAGGATCGGACGGAGCTGTGGGCCGCGTTCGAAGCTGGCTACGAACTGCGCCTCGAAGCTTCCGAACAAGATCTCGTTGAGCGCCTACAACTCCATGCTGCCCTGAGCCGCGTAGTGTGGGCGGTCGAGCACCGAGACGCGGCGTTCGAGCGATCGGGCATGGAGCAGCTCGGTCGGCTGCTAAGGGACTGAGCTCCCGAAGCCGTGATCCGATCAGGACGCGGCTTTGAGCGTCCGAGCACCGGATTCTTTGACCGTAGCTCGCCGCAGAGGAAAGTCGAATGCGAAGGAGGCCCCCTCTCGCGAGGCTCCCTGGGCCGCTGGGCCCGACTGAGTCCGTGGAAGACACTGGAGTCCTCCCCCAAGCTCCGATGCCGCGAGCGAAGCGAGGTGAAGGCCCAGCCCGGCCCGGCCCTCGCGCGTACTAAAGCCCATCGTGTAGATCTCCTCGCCGCACTCCGTTTCTAGCCCAGGGCCGTTGTCACTGACGACGATGCGGACGAAGTCGTCCTCCAGCTGCTCTGACCTCACTCGGATGATCGGCGCGCCGTGCTCGCTGCTGCTCGACGCGTCCCATGCGTTCGAGAGTAGCGCGAGCAGGACCTCCTGAACCCGCATACGGTCGACTTGCCCGCCGATCTGGCCGTCCAACTCAATTTGGAAGGTTGGGTCGTTGGCGCGGTCTCCGCCGGCGAGAGATCCGGATCCGAACTCCAACTTGGCCGTTTCAACGGCCTCCTCGATCTCGCGCCCGACGTCGATGGCCTCCATCATCTTCTTCGACGACTGTTCGCCGACCAGCGACTGCACCATGTCGGTGATTTCGCCGACCTGCGCAAGCACTGCGTCGGTTTCGCGGGCAGTGATCTCTTGCGCAGCCTCCAGCTGCGGCACGAGCTTCTCGAAGAACTCGAGCAAGTGCGCCCCTTTCGGGTCGCTAGACAGATAGCGATCCAGGTCCCCTTCGTTTTCCCGAAGGGCAGCGAGGATCAGCGCTAGATCGTCAACCTTGGCGGCGCTAGCACCGTCGCGCGCGAGCGCAGCAGAGACCTGGAGGCTGTTGACCAAGTTGCCGACGTTGTGCATGACCCCCACCGCGATCTCGGATCGTCCGACGGTGCGGGCCGTACGGGCTTCGGCGAGCCGCGCGCGCTCGATCTCGTCGAGCATCACGTCGAACTTGTGGCTGAGGCGACCGATCTCGTCCCTGCGCGACATTCGAAGCCGCAAGGTGCGATCATCAGAGGCGGCGATCTCAGTCGCCATGGACGTCAGCCGGGACAGCGGCCCCGTGACGAGGAACTGGAGCAGGATGAGCAGCCCGAGCGGAAAGACAATGGCTAGGGCGATGGAGGTCAGGCGCGCGTAGCTTTCGAGGCGTACCCAAACCGGCTCAGGAAGCTCGACAGCCAAGGCCACGGTGGGAATCCCCCGCAGGTCCTTGAGAGCACCTACCGCCACTCCGTGGCGATCGTTGGGGACAATGATGGTTGCGCCCATCGCGAGCTCGCCCTGGACTCGGAACATCGAGTCTTGGCTCACGGAAGCCGAGCCGATACTGGAGCGACCGGTCATCGACGCGAGTCCGAATCCGATGGAGGTGAGCGCTCCCAGCTCGGCCACACGGGACTCGTTGAGTACCTGCCCCGTGACGATGAGCCTGACATCCTCACCGTTGCCGACCTCAACGCTTCCCACCACCAAGAACCCGATCTCCGTCTCGATGATGCCTTCCGGGAGCGAGCGAGCGAGCCATGGCGACATGAGTGGGTGCGAGGGCGCCAACCGCTCAGTAGGAAAGTCACGCAGCGTGATCGGAGCCCTCGACACGGGGTCACGCACCTCCAGACCCAGAACTGTTCCGTCGGCCCCCACGACGAGCGCGAGGTCCACGCGCTCGTCGGTTCCGACGAGTGCACTTCCGATCGACGCTTCGTCAATGCGTCGCGCTTCTCCAGCGAGCTCGACGACGAGATCTTTGACCACATGGCGCAGCTCCGCGACCTGCTGTTTGGCGTGGCCCATCTCAATCGTATGGAAGGTCGACCGGAAGGCCCGTTGCCGCAGCCAATGGTCAACGCCGAGAAACGCGGCCACGGCCACGAAGAGCGTGAGACCTAGCTTGGCACGGAGCGGGATGTTCACTGAGCTTGCCACCCAGCGGCTTTCCAGTCCGCCGCGAGTTCACCGTGGTTGACCCCGGTCGCCCGGACGAGCGCGTCGAGCGCCGCTTTACGCGTCTCCACAGACGCACCGTCGAGCGCGCGAAGCAGAGGAGGAACCGAGCGATCCGTCGCGAAGTGTCCGAGCACCGCGCAAGCAAGCTGGGTCACTTGGTCCTGGCTCGGGTTGCCTGCCTGGGCCACCAGAGCCGCGACCGGCTCGACCAGGTCATGTCGAAAGACCCGGTACCGAGCGAGTTGCAGCAGCGCCCGATTCGTCCGATGGGTGTCGCCGCGCTTCAGCTCGCCGAGGAGCTGCGGGGCCGTGCCGTCCAGCCAGCGCAGCGCACCCGCGTGCCAGGTGGCCCAAGCATCTGCATCGGTACCAAAGCGCTCTGCGCTCAGGCGCTCAAGTGCCGCGCGGGCCTCGCGCACCATCGGCGCGTGGGAGGAGCGGAGCTGCCTAATCAACCCCGGAATCGCCAGCACATCGTCGGCTCGTCCGAGCGCCTTCACGGCTTCCACGCTGACCGAGCGAACGGGGGATTCAAGCGCCGCGCGCAAAGGCCTAAGAGCGGCCCCTGAAACGGGGCGCGTCACGGTCTTTGCCAGGTCCGCGACCTCCATCAGGAGCACCGGATCTGCGTCCGGAAACACGCCGATCAACGAAGTCAGACACTCGAAGCTGTGCCCGTCATCCCCCATGCGTACACCTTGGATGACGGAAGCAGCGAAGGCTGGCGAGACGCTTGAGTAGAGCTCGCGTACTTCGCCGTAGGCGAGCGGCGCCCTTGAACAAACGCCGTGGATCGCCTCGGCGAGCGGACTGCGCAGCGCCCTGCGATCCGCTGGGGGTAGGTCCGTCAACGCGTCCAACAACGTGATGAGTTCGCCCTCCGGGAGCGCCGCCCCAAAGACCTCTAGGGCCGTGCTGCGCCGCTGGCGCGCCGGGTCACTCTTCAGACGGCGCAGGACCTCTCCTTTCAAGAGCTGCCACGGATGGGCGCCTAGCCCAAGGAGGAGCCCCTCGCGGCAGCTGCCCTCTAACCGGTGCACGACCCGTCCGTTTCCGGGGAGAATCTGGTGAAAGCAACCGGCGTCTATGACGTCGAGCGCAGACGGAATCGCGCGCGACCCTAGCTGCTTGACCCTGAGCTTGATTTCGTCCGGCGAGAGTTTCTCGCTCCGAGCCGTGGTAAGGAGATCGGAGAGCGCTCGTCCCCCGGAAGCCGTCTGGGCGGCCTGGTTCCTGGGCCCCGCCTGTGCAAGCGAGGTTGGCCCAAAGGCCGCAGCCAGAACCAAGAGCCCAGCCACGCGCGCAGCACGTGAACGCATCGGCAGGCCTTTGGTCATCCTCTCGTTGCTCGTCGTCATTCGATTCACCTCCCTTAGCCGTTGCGCGCGCTGTACCAGTCAGCCAGGCCCTCAAAGAACGAACTCAGGCCGGACCCCCATCTCGACTCAGACTCGGCGTCCGACTCGTCGAACGTGGCCCGTCTCTCCTGCGCCTCGATCTCCCCAACGTCGTTCCAATCGAGGGCCGATTCGGGCCCCGCGTAGGTCTGCGCTTCGCCCGCCTGGTCGGTATAGCGCAGGCTGATCTCGACGTCCTCAAGGTCGTGGGCCATCGCCAACGGAGGGTTCGTGTTGCTGGCCGCCACTGACGACGCGGCAACGAACGGCTTCGTTCTCTTCACGGACTCAGGAAGCTCAATGATCTGCCACGACTCCAGGGTTGGCACGCCAAGCTGACCATTGAACGACTCGTCGTCGAAGTGGAGCCGAGCGCCGTCCGCGATCTCTAGCCTGCGTGCCGTGACGCTGCCGAAGATCTCGAAGTTCGATCCGATGTACACGGTGGCGTCTGGAGCGTAGACCGTTCCATGGAAGGCAGCCTGGGCATCCAGGCGAAGGGAAGGCGACGGATCGCTCTCTCCCTTGGCCGCCGCCGAGATAGAGACCTCCGTGGAGGTCGTCGCCGTCGTCTCCAAGTAGGAAGCAGGATCCATGTCCAGAGTTCCCGTCACGTAGAGCTCGACGTTGCCGTCTCGGGTGTCGAGCGAGAGCGTCGAACCACCGTCGAGGACCAGCTCATGAACGATAAGAGTCGCAGGACCGCGAACGATGACCTCGCTGCCGTTCGTTACCCGCAGCGAACTCATCCCTGTCTCGCCCTCTCCGATCACGTGGGGGATCAGGCCCGCGTGCTCCAACTGCCCTGATCCCTCGATGCTCGGCAGGACCACCGGCGGAAGATACGCCTCGAGGGCCCGAGACATCGTCGAGCCCGAGACCTGCGATGGATCCACCCCAAAGACCTGGCCCTCAACACCCGGCATGATGGACCCAAAGATCGCGGCGCCAATGGAATTGAGGAACTCGACGTTCCCATTAGAGCCGAGCATGCCCCCCCTGCCCGTGCTCTCTTCGGCGGGTTGGCCGAGTCCCCCCGAAGCGTTGGGCTCACTCGGGTCCCCCGAGCTAGGCGACCCTTCGACCCCCCCTGGGTCGACCGGGTTCGGGGTCAGCTCAACGCCGTCTACCGGTACAAGGGCTCCGGCATCCCACGCAAGCATCATGGAGTAGCAGGAGTTCAGGAAGTCGACGTAGTCCAAAGGGGAGAGCAGCTGCTCCACGTTGATGGGATCGGCCCACAGCAGCCAAGTCATGACGCCCAGCGGATCTCCGATCGGGTAGATGTCCTCGGTGATCTGCCCGTCGAGCACGCCGATGAGATTGGCCGCGCCGAGCAGGTTCGAGAATCGGTTGGCGGAGACCTGGGCGGCATAGTGTTCGGAGTTTGGGTCCAGCTCGAACGCCGCGCCCTCCTCCCCGGGCTCTGGCTGATTCAGCGCCTGAGCTGCCGCAATCTCGGCCTCGTAGCTGCGCTCTGTCGAGTCAAAGCCATCGACGACCAGGGAGGACTCGATCACGAGTTCCTCGTCGGCAAAGAAGCCAAGCGGCGGCTCCTCTGGGTCGATGATCAGGCCGAGGGTCGCGCTTCCACCTCCGACCGTGGCTGTCGATCGAATCCACACCCGGCTGTCGTCCGCCTGGCGCGACTCGACCCAGACGAGTCCATCCCCGAAGGACGCGGGCAACGCCTCGCTTCCAATCGCCCCGTTCCGGCCCATTCGAACGGCGTTGAAGGACTCTGCGAGGCCCGCCTCCGCCAGATAGAAGGCGCGCATCTGGTCGACCGCACCCGATTGGCTGGACGCTGTGAACTCGGCCATACGAACGAAGCCGATGCAGAGCCCAGCGACGACCGTCGTCAGGATCAAAGACATCACAAGCGCAAAGCCGCTTTCGCGGCCGGGGCGATGGGCGTGAACTCTCACTTGGCCGTCCCCCACCCTTGGGTCATGTTGCGGCATGCGACGACCGTCTCCACGGTGCTCGTGATGGCCGTCCCGTCGTCCTTGATGCGCTCCAACGTCAGCTTCATGGAGATCGCGGAACCAGAGATGGAGAACGCGAGGCCCTTTTCGTCGATGAGTCCATTCCCGTTGTCGTCGATTCCGTTCGGGATCTCGCCCTCCAGGTAGGGAGCCACCAGGTTCGTCCAGACAATGCGGCGCTCGTCCGCGGCGTCAGGGTTGTCGCTCCAGTAGATCTGTCGGCGGCCCTCCTCCAACGCGACCTCCTCCGGATCCGCCCAAATCACTTCCCCGTCCGAGATGCCAAGGTTGACCTGGTACTTGAGGCAGGCCTGATTCAGCGGCGCCAGCATATTCGGATCCAACGATGACGGGTGAGAGCCCATGACCGCGAACCCGATCTGTCGAAGGACCTGACGCGCCTGGGCGTCGATGGCTGTTTGCTGAATGTCATCCTCCGTCGTCTTGGTGGTCACATCGATGACCGACGTGACCTTGACGGCGAAGATGGCCAGGAGCGCCACGGTCATCGCCATCTCAAGCAGCGTGAAGCCGGCGCGTTTCCTCGATGCCCCCCTCACGGCTGCATCTCCGTCAGGGCCGAGAAGAAGCGCAGCTCGCGCGGGCCAAACCGGCCCTGCCAGCGCATGCGAACAAGGACCGGCAAGATCGTGTAGTCGGTCGAGCAGTCAGCCGAGCCGATGATCGCGTCGCCGTTCAGGTCGCGGGGCATTCCAAGAAGCGCATCCCCCAGGTTCTCGCGGACCTGCCAGCTGGGTGCGACCTCCGTGCCGACATTCACTACGGGGAGCAAGATCTCTCCGACGACGCCGCCCACGGCAGACGCAAGCGGCGTGAGCCCCTCCACGCTAAAGGTGGGCCCCGGAGCTGTCCCGGGCCCGCCTGGATCGTTCATGACGTCCGGATCGTAGGACCGCACCACGTCGCGAAAGGACATCGATCGCATCCGCTCGAGGACATTCTGGGCCGCCGAAGTCGCAAGCGACTCTTGGCGAGCCGTCTCGCGCAGGCCCTTGCCCGAGGCGATCAACTGAAGCAGCATTCCCGTGGCCACCACAAAGATCACCATCGCCACGGACAGCTCCACGAAGGTCATGCCCCTGCGCGCGAGTCGCTGGGACGTGCCGAACGGGCACAAGGAGAGACGGTCAGGACGGATTCGAGTCTTCAAGAACGAGTGGTTCGCTGTATGAGACCTTCCATCGCTTACGAACGTGCAATGCAAAGGGCAGCTCAACCAGCCACCCCATCGGCGAGCGGTCACTTGTTTCTCGAGCGAAAGGGGAAATCACGACCTGCCGAAGGGAAGACCGACTCAAGGTGAGAGACTTTTCCGTGCCGGGCCCAACGCCGTCCAAGACCAAGGGGGAGGCGATGCTCCCGCACCGGCTCCCCCTCTGGTCGTGGATGAATCGGAGTCTGGCTCCGCGCGTTCTATGGCGCGCTCTCTTCCTCAACCACCGCGACGCAGCCCCAGCCGTCGTACTCGCCCCCGTTCGCTGTGGCCAGCTCCACCAGCTCCATCACGACCCCGTGGACATGGCTGAGGTTGACAGGATCCTCGCGCTCCGCCTTGGCCGAACACTCCGGCTCGGCCCCGTCGGTGACCGTCACCGCGAAGCCAAGCGCTTCAGCCCCTACGGCGAACGCATCCGCCGACGACCGGTTCGGGAATCGAGCCGAGTGATCCACTTTGCGAGCGACCGCCAGTGGGTCGCCCGCTTCCTCCAAGCCTTCCACCACCTGCCGGTCCGCCATCCATTGGCTGCGCTCAAGGTCAGGCACCAGGAACGAGTCGTAGTAGTCCCAGGTCGCGTCCGCGGCTACGTGGGTCCACACGCTGCGACCCGTGCTCGCCAGCGTCAGCGCAAGCAGCCCGTGGAACTTGGTCTCCAGTCCGCTCGCGGCGTAGAACGACACTTGCCACTCCCCCTTGTTGCGTAGCCGGCCGACCTGCACGAAGCCCTGGGCAGCGAGCTTCTCGCGGAACTCTTCCTCCGCATCGAAGAGCACTTCACCCTCGGCCGCCGTCCCCATTCCGTGCTCTCCGGCGTCTTCGAGTTCAACCCCGGCGACGTAGAGAGTGTCAAGCTCACTCGGCCTCGGCTCCTTGCGGAAGCGCATGGCCAAGGCGATGGATGCCGGCGCGTCGTTGACGCGGCACGGGTAGAAGTCCCATGGATCGTCGGTGCTCATGCCGCGTACGGTACCCGAGCTGACACGGGTGCCGTCAAGAGTCGCTTGCCCACTGACTCCAGATCCCACTGGCGACAGGCTGACCTGGCGGTCGCGAAGCCGTCGCGTCCCTTCCGACGTTCGGCGCCGAGGATCAAAGCCAAGGACCGCAGCTGCGGCGCCTTGGGCGGGACAGGGGGCCGCGACTTTCACACTTCTGTACCGTAGGGATCGAGGTCCAATGCCCCTTGCGGTGGCGGCCCCGTGCCCCTGGAACCCCTCGCCCGCTTGCCTGTATTCCCATGCCCATCCCTTCTTACTGCTTGGCCCTCCCTGCACTGGCTCTCCTGGCTTCCCCCATGGCCCAGGCGCAAACTGACTGGTTTGTGGACTCAAGCGGCGCCCCACCTGGCTCCGGAACGATCCAGGACCCCTACACCTCGATTCAGTACGGGATCGACCAAACGACCACCCAAAGTGGCGATCGCCTTCTGGTTGCGAGCGGAACCTACTCAGAGAGCATCAGCTTCCAAGGCAAGGACCTGGTCGTGACCCACGACGGCATCGGCGCCATGCCGCACATCGAAGGGGATGGCCTGGAGAGCGCCGTTCAATTCGTCGCTGGCGAAACCTCCAACGCCCGACTCGTTCGATTCGTCGTGACTGGTTCGGTATCCACATCGTCCTTTCAGGGCCAGCCCGGTGGAGGCATCCTCATCGATGGCGCCACTCCCGTGCTCCAAGAGGTGACGGTGCGCGACTGTTCAGCACGTGCGGGCGGAGGTATCGCGGTGCTCTCGGGGGGCTTGACCCTCGATGAGTGTCAGGTGCTCGAAAACACCGCGTTCAGCTCCGGCGGAGGGATCTTGATCGAGGAGGGTCATCTCGTGATTCGGGGAGGGGTGATCCGGGGAAACAGTGCCGATTTGAATAGCCCAGGCGAGAACCGCGGCGGAGGGATCGCCGCATTGGAAGACTCCACGGTCGTGATGGAGGGCACTTTGGTCGAGTTGAATACCCTCAACATCGGCCTAGGGAACGGCATCTACGCTTCGGGGCCCATCGATCTCGTGGACGTTGTATTCCGTCGCAACTTCACCCTGTTCCTCGGCAACTCCTCGGGGGGTGGCATTTACGGTCCACTCGCGACGGGAACAAACTGCCTCTTCGAAAGCAACGCCAACCTCTACACCAACGACGGCGCCGGGGCTTGGGGTGGTACATGGACAGATTGCACATTCCGCGATAACAATTGCTGTGGACGAGGCGGTGGCCTGTTTGGGGGGACTGCCCAGACGTGCCTGTTCGAGGGGAACGTGCTCAGCTGTGAGGATGCCGTTGGGGGCTCCGGGGCGGGTGCGTATGAGTCCGTGCTCCTGGACTGCTTCATCACTGGGAACGTCAGCTTCGGCAACGGAGGGGGCGCGGCACAATCCAACCTTCAGCGCTGCATCGTTCGCGACAATAGGTGCGTCGGGTCCTTCCTCGGTAGCGGCGGCGGGATCATTGGGGGGACTGCCACGGACTGCTTGATCGAGGGCAACAAGGTCCTGCCGAACGCCAACCCGAACGAGCAAGGCGGAGGCGCCTACCTGGCCGACCTGTTGCGATGCGTTGTTCGCGGAAACGTTGCCCCCATAGGCGGCGGCGTTTCAGGTGGCACAGTGGACCGTTGCACCATCGTCCACAACGTTTCGGCCGGCTCGCCCTTCACCCCTGACGTGAGCGGCGTCACCAATGCGATCGTCACCAACTCCATCCTCTGGGGCAATGAGCCCGTGGAACAACGGCTCAGCACCGTGTCCTACAGCAACGTCCAAGACAGCACCCCGGGCGTCGGAAACTTCAGCGCGGACCCCATGTTCTTCGGACCGGGCAGCGACGTTCATCTCCTTGATGGGTCCCCTTGCATCGACGCCGGAGATCCAGCCGCTCCGCTGGACCCCGACGGCTCAAGGGCCGACGTCGGCGCAATTCCCTTCGAACCTACGCATCGGCGCGAGGACGCTGCCTTCTGCTTCGGTCTTCTTGGGATGGAGCTGGAGGGCGAGCTCTCTGCAACCTCTTCGACAGCGGTTTTGACGAGCAAAGGAGCCGTTGCTTTTGTCATCGGCGGCGACGCCGGCTACAGCCCGGTCGTGTTCGCGAACCCGAGCTTCCCCACCCGGGTCAGCGGCCTCTGCATGACCGCACCGTTCGCTCGGTTCATCGCCTCACCAAGCGGCCGATTGGAACTGACGTCCGGATTGCTCGGGCGCCTCGGCCTGGCCCCCGGCGATCGCTTGTACGTGCAGGCCTACAAGAACCTGTTCGGAGCTGGCGTCGAGACCAGCCGCGGCCTCGACCTCTTGGTGCTCCCCTAGCCCACACCCAAGCGACGAGTCCCCAACGCCGGGGAGCGTCACCAGCGAACCCACAGGGCGCAACGCAGGGCCACCCCAGATCTGTGCCGGGGACTCGGGCAGGACCGTGCCGCTACGGAGTCGCAGAGTCCACGAGGGCGGTGCCCGGGGTCAATCGGCGCCAACGGCGTTCGGGCTCTACCGCGTGAACCTTGGGGTCGCGCCAGGACTTGGGCCGACCGTCAGGGTGGGCTTCCTTCTCTGCCATCTTGCGGATGCCGCGGAGCATGCCTCGGAAGACAAAACCATGGAGCGGGACCACCGAGTACCAGTACACGAGCCCGAAGAGCCCGCGAGGGATGAATGACGCGGTTTGCACCACGCGCACGTGCTCGGACCCCGCTGGCGCGCCGGGCTGCTCCTCCACGCTTTCGATGTGAAACTCAAGGAGTGCCTCGCCGGGCACGCGCATTTCCGCGCGCAGCGCTAGGTGCTCGGGGGCTTCAATGCCCGTGACTCGCCAAAAGTCCAGCGCCTCGCCGTACGCCACGTTCTCGGGGTCGCGCCTTCCGCGCCGGAGACCGGGGCCGCCCACCAGACGGTCCATCCAACCCCGAACGTGCCAGAGCCAGTCCAGGGCGAAGTAGCCGTGACCACCACCGACTCGGCAGACCGCACGGTAGGCCGCGGCGTCGGAGGCGGCGACGAGCACCGTCCAGGAGTCGCGGAAGACCTCGCCGCCAGCCCAGTCTGGATCCCCTGGGATGGGGCCCGCAGCGCTCCACGTCGTCTCGACATCCTGCTCGTCGATGCGGGTCAGCGCGGCCTCGATCGCCTCCTTCACCCCGAGCAGCGGCTGGGGCATGATGCGCTCTGCGTCGTGGTCACGGCAGACCACTTCGTTGCGCAGCCCCTCCGCCAAGGGCCGAGCCACGCGCGCGCTGATCGGCGTCACCAAGTGGATCCAGGCAGAGCTGAGCTTAGGCGTGAGGAGCGGGACCGCAAGGATCCTGCGCTTGGGCAGGCCGCGCGCCTTGGCCATCACTCTCATCAGCTCCTTGTACGTCACGACGTCCGGGCCACCGATGTCAAGCTTGCGCCCGATCGACTCCGGTGCCGTGAGTGCGTCCACGAGGTAGCTCAAGACGTTGCGAACCGCGATGGGCTGACACTTCGTAACGACCCACTTGGGCGTGATCATCACCGGAAGTCTCTCGACAAGGTAGCGAAGGATCTCGAAGGAAGCGGACCCCGATCCGATGATCATCGCGGCGCGGAAGATCGTCAGAGGCACGCTTGTCGAGCCAAGGATCTCCTCGACTTCGCGGCGGGACGCGAGGTGCTCGGAGAGGTTGTCCCCCGTTTCGCCCAGCCCGCCGAGATACAGAACGCGTCCAACGCCGCCACGCTCGGCCGCGAGGATGAAGGTTCGCGCCAGGTCGCGGTCGACGCCGCGGTAGCTGGCACCGGCGACCTGCATGGAGTGCACCAGATAGAACGCAGCTTGGCATCCCCGCGCTGCCTCCGTCATCGCTTCGGCGTCGCCGACGTCGGCTTGGACGATCTCCACGTTGGGGTCGTTCACCCAGCTACGCGACTCAAGCTTGCGCGGCGATCTCGCGATGCACCGCAGGCGGTAACCCGCCTCGAGGAGCCGCGGCACGAGGCGACCACCGATGTATCCGGTGACGCCTGTAACAAGTATGGGTGACGTGTCTGCGGTCATCATCAAGGGTTCGTGGGGGCGGCTGTTTTGGACGCAATGACCCGATCCGGCCCACCGTTTGTCACCCACCTGTCACAGCCGGCGCAACGCGCCGGGGGAGCGCCGAATGGCCCTTTCAGGCCGTTCTCCGCTGGGTACCGTTCCATCAACACAGGCGGAATCGCGCTTTGCGAGTCGCACTCTACTTCACCAACGAACGGCCCCGCGCCCAACAGAACTATGCTTTTCCCGATCCTCTCCATCGTCGGCGGCCTGATCGCCGCCTCCTCGCTCCTCATCGCCAAGAAGCCCGACGCCAAGGAGCTCTTCGAGAAAGTCGCGCCCTACCAGGGAATGATCGGCGTCGGCATGCTCGTCCTCGGCGTGCTCTGGACGCTTCAGGTGCTCCCCCACCTGGGAACGATCCTCAAGGCCGCCCCGGTCAACGGCATCGTGACCATCGCGACCCTCGCGGGCACGATCCTCGTTGGCTTCCTCTTGGGCTACGGCCTCATTTCCAAGTTCGTGCTGTCGAAGAACGAAACGGCCAAGGAAAAGGGCGCGCTGATGCTCGCCAAAGTCGCCCGCGTGCAGGTTCCGCTTGGGCTCTTGACCGCCGGCCTCGCGGCTGCGTCGCTCGTCCTCGGCTAGGAGCTCACGCGAAAAAAGAAGCCGCGCCGCCCGTGAGGGCAGCGCGGCTCTTTTTGTGGCAAGAGAATCGAAGCTACTGGCCCATCCGGTCGATCGCCTCGCGGGCCGCGGTCCGGAGCCCCTCGTTCTCCGACTCCAGCAGAAGGATCAGCCTTGGAAGCTCATCGCGCGCGTCCAAGAGACCGAGCCCCTTGATCGCCTCGCTGCGCGCCGCCAAAGTCGACGTGCTCGCGTCGATGACCGCTAAGAGCTTCACCACCGCCGCTTCACGCCGCGCGGCGGCGTCGCTGCTCCGCATCCAACGTTCAGCCACTTCGCGTCGCTCCGTGAGTCCCTGTAGCGCAGCGAATAGCTGGTCACGGAACGACTCGGAATGCGCCGTCTCCATGGCCTCCACAAGGTAGCGCGCGGCGTCGTCGGTCATGAAGCTCGCGACGTACTCGATCGCAACGTCCTGCTCCATCACGCCCGTCTTGAGGATCGCGCCCCCCAGCGGAAGGTGGCCCGCGAATCGTTCGGCGTTGAGCGCGCGAACCAAGTAGCTCTGGACGGGAGTCCTGCGAATGTTCGCGGCGACAAGCGTCGTGTTCAGCGCTGGATCCCGCCGCTTGACCAGGGCGGAGATCACGCTGGACAGCATCGGTGCGCTTCGGTGCTCGCTCCAAGTGCTCGCTGGAAAGCGGTCGAGGAGCCTCTGGATCGTCGCATCGTCCTTTGCGTCAATAAAGACGCCGAGCACGGCTTCATCCGACGCCTGGGGTAGATCGAGCAAGTGGTTCAAGTACTCCTCTGGGTCGAGCCCCATGGAGGCGAGCTGACGGGACCCGATCGGGCACGTGCCCAGGTCCGCCACGATTCCGGCGAGCTGCGCGGCAGCGCCATTCGGGGCCGGGGAGCCGTCCTCCCCCGCCATAGCCTCGAGCGCCCAGATACGCGCGGGGTGAGGGAGATTCTTGTCAGACGCCAGCTGAAGCCAGTGATCGCGGCGCAGCGTGAGCTCATCCTCGTCAAACCAGTCAAAGTGGTCGTAGCCGGTGCGCCACAGCGCTCGCACCATCTTCATTTGGAGCTCCGGGCTCAGCCCTGCAAGATGCGGCGAGAAGCGCGTGAGGTTGGACTTGGAGCGGGACACCTCGATGGCCTGGCGCCATGCGTCAGCGTCGGCGTCGGAGTCAAAGACTCCGATGAACGCTTCCGCCTCGCCCACCTCCACGGCGGTCCCTAGAAGGGCTTGAAGAACAGAGGGCGCTTGGGCCCCCCAGGCGGTGTCGCCGCTCTTGATCGCCCGGAGCACCGCGCGCGTTGCCGCCTCGAGTACCAAAGATCGATCGCGTTCCGCCAGCGTCTCCACGTGCAAGAGCGCGCCCTGGAAGGCCGCTGGAGAGATGGCCGGGTCTTGCTCCAGCAGCGCGATCAGCGACCCCGCCTCGACGAGCGCGTCGCTCGCACCGGGCGCGAGCTTCGCGGCGCCGGTCAAGGCCACCACCACAGGTGCGCGCTCCGGACTACCGGTGAACAGGCCGTCGTCCTTCACCTGGAGGAACGTAGCGAGCGCTCCGCGGTAGGCGGCGTCCACCGTGGGAGCCACCGGGTTTCCGCCGATGCGACGGGGCCCAAAAGCCTTTGCCAGCAGCTCGCGCACGCCCGACCGAGGACTCTTGGCGAGCGCCCACGCTGGGTCGACCGAGGACGAGAGCAGGACGAGCTTCAATCCAGCTCGTTGCTCTTCGAGGTCAGCGCTGGCAAGCAGCTCCTGGGCAGCCTCCATCGCAACGGGCCGAATGGGTCCGTCGCCCAGGGGCAGACGGGTCAGGGACGCCGGTAGCAGCGCCTGCAAACCGAGCGGCGCGTAGCCGCGCCTCGCGAACGTCCTCAGGAACCGGTCGGCTCTCACCAAGGGCACAGCGGGTGCTCGATAGAGCCCGACCACGATCTCTGCCCAGTTGGGCTCCACGAGCTCGTAGTCGCCGCTGGGTGTTGCCTCCCAAACGCTCTCTGCCAAGAACGGATCGCGGGCGCTGAACGCATCGACCACGCGCACCTTCAGCAGCAGGTCCTCGCTTTGTACGTGGGCCAGCGCTACGTCGAGCGCCGCCTTCGGATCGACGGTGACGAGCAGCTCCAGGGGATCCAGGTGCCCGTCGGGCGTACGCTCACCGGAGAGCTTGAGTGCCGCTTGGGCGAGGGGCTCCGCCGCGGCCAGGCCGAGCTGCATCACGAGCTCTTCGTCGCCGCTCTGGATCGCATCGTCCACAGCTGCGCTGAGCATCTGCGCCTGGGGCCCAAGGCGTCGACGCGCATCGATCCCGTCGTCTCCTTCGGTTCTGGTGGACAGAGCGGTCCCGATGAGCTGCTCGATGCGTGCCACGGTCACGACCGCCGTTGACGCACGCGCTATGGCGGTCGCCACAGGACTCTTCTCTGGATCGTGGGCGGCGCGGAGGCGCTGCAAAAAGAGCGCGCGCAGTGCGCCGAGGCCCAGCCTGCGCTCCGCCTGGGTGAACTCCTCCACGTAGAGGTCCGTCAGCAGCTCGACCCCCGCTTCGTCCTCGGGCGCTGCGTGCACGAGGGCCTCGCCCCGCGCCACCAGCGCCTGGAGGCTCGCCAAGACCGCGGGCGCTTCCCCCTGGGTGATGACGTCAACTCGCCAGGAAGCGAGGTCACGCCCCAGCTTTTCCCGTGGGCTCACCGTCGCGTCGGCGCCGTCCGCTTGGATCAGGAGAGGCCCAGCGGCCATCGCAAGCCCGACGGGCTGCGCTGCGCCTAGGCCAAGGAGAAGAACCGTCCTGAGGATCATGATGCGGGGGTGAGTGATGCGACGAAGTGTGCGGAAGGCTAGATGCGGCATGGAACGCGGAGCGGTGGGTCCGAAAAGGGTGACATTGAGATGTACCCCGATCCGCCACAGGGCGTGTCACAGGACCGTCACCGCCGTCAGGAGTCCGCCGACCCTGGTCGTTTCTTGAAGCGGTACCCCACGCCGTGGACCGTGGCGAGGTGCTTGGGCTGGGTGGCGTCCGCCTCGATCTTCTTGCGGAGCTTCATCACGTGTTGGTCCACCGTCCGCGCCGTAGGCGGCTCGCCGGTGCCGGGCATCGGGCCCCAAACCTCGTCGACGAGCTGCGCCCTCGGGAGCGTCTCGCCGTCATGGCGAAGGAAGTAGCGCAAGAGATCCATCTCGCGCCGGGACAAGCCGTGACGCTCGCCCGCATGCACGAGGCAGTACGCGTTGAAGTCGACCTCAACGTCCCCAAAGCGCACGGTCGCGACGTCGTCGATCTCGCCCACCCCGGGTGTGGCTCCGCCCTTGCGGGCCAGGGCCGCGCGCAGCCGAGCGAGGACCTCCGCCGTCGAGAACGGCTTGACCACGTAGTCGTCCGCGCCGTACTCGAAACCCCGGATGCGATCGAGCTCTTCGCCGCGCGCTGAGAGGATCAACACGGTGGCCGTCAGTCGGTCCTCGCGCATCGCCCGCAGAACCTCGAAACCGTCCTTCTTGGGCAGCATCAGGTCGAGGAGCACCGCATCCGGATCTTCCACGAGAGCGATGCGCACGGCGGCCTCACCGTCGGCTGCCTCCAATACGTCATAGCCCTCGGAGGCCAACATGTCGACAAGCGCCATGCGGATGGGCTCTTCGTCTTCTACTACTAGGACTCTCGTCATCTCAAGAGGGTCGGGGCTTACGAAGCCAGATTCGGTGTACCCGATGGCTGCGTGGGGAACGTGGCGACGAAACGCGCACCACGGGGACTGGGCTCAAGCCGGGTATCGCCGCCGTGGGCGCGACTGATCGCACGCACGATAGAGAGGCCGAGGCCAGTGCCAGTGTCTTTCTCGATCGCGCCCCCATCAACGTTCTTAGCCACTCGCTCGAACGGGCTAAAGATCGTCTCGGAGAGCCTTGCCGGGATCCCGGGGCCATCGTCGAACACCCGCGCCACAAGCACGTTCTCTTCCATGTTGATCTCCACCGTCACCTCGGCGGAGGCCTCTGGCTGGCGTCCATACTTGAGCGCGTTTTCGAAGAGGTTCCAAACCGCGCGGTGAAAACCGTCGGGATCGATGGATAGCGACTCAGGGAGCGCGCCGAGCACGAAGGTGAGCTGCCCGTCGGCTCGCCCCGCTCGCTCGTGCATCAGCTTCTCTAGCTCGTTGAAGTAGACCTCGGTCATGACGTCTTGGCGCTCAACGCGAGCTCCTTCGCCGCGATCGATGCGCGCGCCGTCCAAAAGATCCTCCACCAAACGCCGCAGGCGCTGGGCTTCGCGCCGAATCGACCCGAAGTAGCGCTGCCGCCCCGTCTCCGTTGCCACACGATTCTGCTCGAGCGTCTCCGACATCAGCAACATCGACTGAATGGGCGTCCGCAGGTCATGGGAAACGCTCGCGACGAAGGTACTGCGCAGGATCGATAGGCGCCGCGCGCGGTCCGTGGCCCGTGCCGTCATGATGGAGGCGATGAGAATCGCCAGCGCCAGGATCACAAGCGCGACGCGTACAAGTCGCAGCTGGAGGAGCTCGCGACGCCCCGAGCGCAGTGGGTCGTCGCGGTGAACCGAGAAGCGTAGGAGGCCCCCGCCAAGCCGACGTTCAGGTAGCACTTCGTCGAAGGTCGACTCTGGCTCGCCTGAGAATCGAACGACGAACGGCTCGCCTGAGCCCTGATCCATCGTCGAGCGTACGGACTCCGCAAGCCCCAGCTCGTCGACGGCCAGTACGCGAAGGTCGTCGTCGAACATCCGCGCCGCCACGAGTCCACTGTCGCGTGCCTCGACGGTCCACGCGTCACTCCCCGCGACGAAGTCATCGCCCAGGAATCTCCGCACGGCTTCGCCGGCGCGTAGCTGGCGAAGGAAAGCCTCGTCCCAGTCCCGGCGCCGGTCGTCGCCACCGCTCGCCTCCGCGGCCAACAAGCGCCGGCGTAGCTCCTCCCACCAAGGGTCCTCTTCCAAGGTGAGGGCTCCCCCTTCGAGGCGGGCGCGGTCGATAGGACGCGGAAGATGAACGAGTGGGTCTTGGAGAAGCTGGTGAGCACGCGCGACGTCCACCGGCTCCACGAGCGTCATTAGTAGCGCCGCGGAGGTCCCATAGACCCACGCGGTTGGATCGTAAGCATCCGCCGCCCCCTCGAAGAGGAGCGCCCTTTGTTCCTCGACGCCGTCGAGGTCGCCCCTCGCGCTGGCCCAGCGCGCGAGGTGCAGTCGAGCCTCGGCCGCGCGAGGATCGTTCGGGGCCCGCTGCAACAGATCCTCCATGAGTTCCTGCGCACGCTGCAGGTCACCCGCAGCCGCCTCGAAGAGCGCGAACTCGATGAGCACGCCCGCGATTCGCTCGGACGGTGCTTGAGCGCGCGCCACGTCGAACGCCCGGAAGCCGTCGGCCTCAACGGTCACCGCCGCACCGAGGGGCGATGCCGGATCGGGCGCGGACGACAACAGGTTGTCCCAGCTCAGCGCGACCATAGCGGCCCGCCGATTCGCTCCACTCTCAACCTCCAACCGCGCGCGGGACATCGGGTCGCCGAAGTCGAGCAGTGCTGCGATCAAGAGCGCCACAGATGTCAGCACGCCGAGGGCGAGCAGCCACTCCTGGGCACCGAGCGAAACGCCGCGGGTCGCGGGGCGCCCTCTGGGGTTCTGTGGCGGTTGAGGAGGTGGGGTGGGCATGTCGATGAACAGGCTATTCATCGGCAGAATACACTTCCGGCTGGCCCCTCGACGCCGAGGAGCGCTCTAGGAGCCCCTGGTGGCCCCACCCTGGGACCCGACCAAGCGACCCCAAGAAGCGACTGCGACTAGGCGGACGGCAGGTAGCGGGTCAGCCGCGCCACGGCTTGCTGCAACTCAACACCGAGCGCTTGGAACTGACCGACGGCCTCCAGCCGCTCGGTGAGGGCATCGGCCAGCCGCTGGGCGTAGGTGATCGAAGGGCCTGGGCCGCGGCTGAACACGCGCCAGACGACGTCCGCGTCGGGCTCGGCCTCGAGTCGCGCGAGGAGCGACCGCATGTTGTGGAGCTTGTCCGCGGCCTTCACCGCGAGCGCACTCGCGTTCATGTGGGCCACCTGGTCGAGGGCCGTCTCTTTGCGCACTTCCCAGCTGCCCCCTTCTTCCTCCGTGAGGTCGCCGACGATCTTCGCCACGTCCGGGCCGAACTCGGCGCTGATCCGCTCAAGGTCCCAGCCCTCGCAGTCCTCGACCACGTCGTGCAAGAGCCCCGCCTGCAGCGCCACGTCGTCCGCGCCCGCCTGGGCAAGGATCAGCGCAACGTGGATCGGGTGGGCCACATAGGGCGTGGGCTCGCCCTTGCGCTTTTGGCCTTGGTGTGCGCTCAGGGCCACCTGGAGAGCGCGCTCGACTTCGCTGCTGAAGAGGCCCCGGGACGCTTCCGCCATCAAATCTGAACGCCGAGCGGCTTCAACGCGAGGAAGCCCACGATCATCGAAGCCAGGACGAAGATGATGAGCACGCCGCCAGGTCCGGAGAACGGCAGCCAGCCGAGATCGCTCTCGGGATAGACGAACGAAACGTGGCTAAGTCCCGTACCGTCCAGCGTGTCCTCGGCGGGCCAAAGCAGCGCCATGAAGAAGCCCGATACGCGCTCGGGCTGCATGGTCCGCTCGTTGTGTTCCTCGGCGCCGGCCACGAAGCGCTTCGTTGTTTCCGCGCCGTTGGCACGGATCACGATGTCGTAGACGCCAGGATTCTCCGCGAAGAACTCCGCGCTTGCCTTCTTCTGCCCGGGGATCCGGGGGATCGGTCCCACCTGGGTGAGGCCCTCTGGGAGCTCGATCTCAAGGCTCGAAATCGCGGCGCTCTCGCCTTCGATGGAGAGGGTCACCCCGTCGCCCGCAAGGCGCGTGTCCACGACTTGCTGGACGGGCGCGGGCTCGAAGCCGTAGCGCACAACCATTTGGGCCGCCACCAGCGCAAAGGGAATGGCCAGCGGAATGAACGGTCCGAAGTTCAGGAACAGGTACTGAACGTTCCGCGCCAAGACCTTGACGATCGCCTTGCTCACCACGACGAGGTCGTCTTGGTAGAGCCGGATCTCGATCAAGTGGCCCTTGATCTTGTCTTTGGTGGCCTTGATCCCCTTCTGCCAGGAGATGTGCTTGAAGATCCAAAGCGCAAGAACGCCGAAAACGCCGCTGACGACCAGCAGCGCGAATTCATTGCTGACCGCCTCCAGGGGGGTCAGCACGAGATCGAAGAACTTAGTGACGGCGCGGTTGATCGCATTCATGCGGGACGTGTCGCTCCAATGGGGAGAGGGCGACTTCTCTTCAGGATCTCTTCTTTCGGATCAGCAGCTTAGCTGATGTACCCGAGGCCTTTCAGCTTCTCGGTGATGTCTTCGTCGGAACTCGCGTCCTCGAACTGAGCAAGCTCGCGCTCCAGGACGTGGCTGATGAACTCTTCGTGGGACGCGTACCCTGCGACCTCAGCGATCTGCTTGATACGGGTGAGAAGATCGGGGTCGATTTTGACTTTGCCTGCGGATCCGAACATGGGAGTGAGTGCGTCTCTAGGGACGACGTAGCTACTTATGGAGAATGACTGGCCGGCCCGTCATAGCAGGGTCCGGCTTGACGCCGTACGCATCAAGGATAGAGGTGGTGAGATCTTCTAGGCGAGGATCCTCCACCGTCACCCTCCTGTTCACCAGCAATGTGCCGCTAACGACGCTGGGGTGCATGAGGTGGCTGCCGTTGAAGGTGCCCCCCACGTTGTCCGTGAGGACCGCGTGCGGGATCTGGCCTTGGGTGGCTTCATCCGAGTTGCCGTACCCCGAATTGTAGCCCACTACGATGTCAGGGGCGTCGTCGAGTCGAACCCCGCCGGCGTAGACGTCGGTGGCGAGGTCTGCGCTGAGGACCACCTGGTTTCCGCGGTCCATAATGAGTTCCAGGGCCCCTTTGAGCTCCTTCAGAAGCGCATCCGCCTCGGCCCCAGG
>CALHGQ010000074.1 GCA_938030175.1 uncultured bacterium
TGACTACGGTACCGTACTGCTCAGTAGCCGGACGTTGACGCCGCTCCGGCGCCCACAATAGCTATGGATGCCGACGCGCCGATGCGTGTCGCCCCGGCCTCGAGCATCGCGGTAGCGTCTTCCGTCGTGCGGACGCCGCCCGAGGCCTTGACGCCGAGGACCGGGCCCACTGCCCGGCGCATGAGCGCCACGTCCTCAAGGGTCGCGCCGCCGGTACTGAAGCCCGTTGAGGTTTTCACGAAGTCCGCGCCGGCGGCCTTGGCGATCTCCGAGGCCTGGGCAATCTCGTCTTTGGTGAGCAGGCAGGTTTCCAGGATCACCTTGAGGCGGGCGCCGTGGCTGTGACAGGTGGCAGCGACCGCCGCGATGTCTGCGTGGACCACCGAGGTCATGCCGGACTTCATCGCGCCGACGTTGAGCACCATATCGATCTCGCAGGCCCCGTCCTCGATGGCGCGGCGCGCCTCGTAGGACTTGACCTCGCTCAAGGACGCCCCGAGGGGAAAGCCCACGACCGTGCAGACGAGGACCCCAGAGCCCATCAGGATCTCGGCGCAGCGCTTGACCCAGGTGGAATTCACGCAGACCGAGGCGAAGCGATGCTCCATGGCCTCGCCGCAAAGCTCGTCGATGTCCGAAGCCGTTGCGTCGGCCTTCAGGAGCGTGTGATCGATGTGGCTGGCCATATCCCCGAGTCGCGCGGGGTCAGGGCACCCTTCGGGGGAGCAGACGCCCAAGCGGCAGGCGCCAGCGGCGACCGCGCCACGCCAGGCCGCTCCGCCCAAGTCGATGTCGAGGGAGAAGGTCCGAGTGCCGCCGTGGATCCGCTCGCCCGCAAGGAGCCGCGCGCCGACCTCGGCCAAGATGTCTTCGAGTTCGTCGGAGGTCATGCCGTTCGCTGTGCGCTGGGGTTGCATCAAGGGTCGCGTGGGCGAGTCCCAGATTTGGGACTCAAAAATTCGGGTGGCGCTAACGCCCCTCGTCGAAGGTCTTGGTGAGCGAAGCGGCGCGCAGCTGCGTCCGCTCGATCGCATCCATCTTGCCCGCTCGACGTGCGTGTCGATCGCCGCCGTGGGCCGTCTGTAAGAAGGCGGCGATCACGAGGCGAGCGCCGTTGAGGTCGAGGTGTCCGCTGCCAAGGGTCAGTACATTCGCGTGGTTGTGCTCCCGCGCGTTGCGCGCCGAAGCCTCGTTCCAACAGTTCGCAGCCTTCACGCCCGGAAACTTGTTGGCCACCATCGCCGATCCGATGCCTGCGCCGTCGACAACGATGCCGAGGTCCGCGCGTCCTTCGGAGACTTCCTTCGCGACCAGCGCGGCGAAGTCCGGGTAGTCCACGGAGGGAGTCGCGCCCGCTGGACCAAGATCGTTAGGGCGCTCCCCCATTTCCTTGAGCAGCGGAATGAGCTGATCCTTGAGTGCGAAGCCGCCGTGATCGCTCGCCACCGCGATGCGGGAGGAACGACGGATCGCGCCGGGGGCGACGGGACCCGAGGGTTCGGCGTAGCGACCCGTCACAAACGTCACGCCCTTTTCAAAGGCAAGGTCGCGGGCCGCTGGCGTCAACCGAGCACCTGGCGGAATCACCAGCTCCGATCCCGGAGCCGCAGCGCGCACAAGCGCCTCCGACACCAGATCCCGATCCTGCCGCGGCTTCGATGGAGCGACACCGGGCGCCGCCGAGGAAAAGTCCCCGTTTCCGGACCCGCTCCCCGCGTTCCGCACGGATGCCGAGCGGAAATGGGTGTCAGACGCAATCTGCGGGCGCACGGCGACGTGTGCCCGCTGCTGTTCATGGTTCAACTGGCGCGTGCCGCTTGCTGTCGCATTTGACAGGGAGGCGCCTGAAGCAGCCGCCCGCGCACGTGCCGCAGCACGGCGGGCCGTAGCCCTCAAGGCTGACGTGCTGAATGCGTCAGGCGAAAGGCCATGACTGGGGCGGGAGGGCTGTTGCGACACCATCGTCGCCGCAGTTTATGCGCTCCAGCGCGCCTGGGTGGGGCCTCGGTTGCTCTTTCCCCCGCCAGTTCCGCCCAGCTCCTTTCATCTCCGCTCTGGTTTCAAACCGATTGCCCTATATCATGGGGGCGGGAGCGGGCTCCCCCCCTCGACCGCCCACCGCCCGGACGAACGCACTCGTCCGGATCGGCCGCCCTCCCCTCCGCACGCTAGCCACTCACCCACCGACCCATGCGCACACTGCTCAGCCAGTTCTGCGAGGCGTTCGACGCCAACGTCCGTCCTCTCCTGACCCCTATCAGCGAGGCAGCCGGCGTCCTGAACAGCGCGGCTCGTCTCGGCGAGAAAGCGTCGGAAGACGGACAAGCGCCAGAATCACACTCGGCGGACCTCGACCTCCCGGAAGTCCGCGCTGAACTGCTGGACCTACAGCACCAGGTCCAAGGCCTCGTCGACAAGGTCGCCGACCAGCAGGCCTACGTCCTGCTCTTCGGCCCCCTCAAGAGCGGCAAGTCCACCCTCATGAACGCGCTCGCGGGCGCCTACGTGAGCGAGGTCTCCAGCCTCCCCGCCTACCCCTGCATGGTGTACCTAAGCCACGCACAGGAGCGGAATTTCTACGTGTCGCGCTACAACGGCGAGACCGAGCGCTTCACCGATCCGTCCGCGCTGTACGGACACATCAGCCGCGCGCACGGCGAACTGGCGGGCAAGCTCCGCGCTGCCGAAGGCGAGGGGAAAGCCTTCGACCCGGCGCTGCACTTCCCGGACGCGATCCGCAAGGTGGACGTGCGGATCCCGGCGGGCGACCTGTCCCAGTCCGGCGCGGTGCTCGTGGACACGCCCGGCCTCTACAGCCGCATGAAGTTCGGCTACGACCGGATGACCCGCGACTTCCGCAACTCGGCATCGTGCGCGATCTTTGTCGTCAAGTCGGACAACCTCTTCCTCGAGCAGGTGTTCGAGGAGTTCGAGGATCTGCTCGATCTCTTCAGCCGCATCTTCCTCGTCGTCAACCTCGACACGACGAAGAGCGACCTTTCGCCCGACGGCACGCTGGTGCCCAGCCTTGAGCAAGAGGACCCGCTGCGCATCATCGACGCGTTCGAGACCCTCGCCATGAGCCAGCCGCTGAAGGACGCGGCCGACGAAGGGCGCCTCAAGATCTACCCGGTCGACCTACTCCGCGCCGCCAGCCACCGACTGCGCGAAGGCGACCACGACGAGGCTCCGGCCCGCGGACAGGCCAACTTCGACGCGTTCCTCGGGGACTTGACCGAGTACTTGAACAGCACCGACTACCTCGTAGCGTTCTTGGGCGACAGCCTGCGCCGCGCCGAGGGCCTTCTCGACGACCTCGACGATCTTGTCGAGCACGAGTCCGTCTCGGCGCTGCGCGCGCACACCGACGCACTCGATGCCGAGCGCCAAGACCTGTCCCGCCGTCGCCACGCCGTCCACCGGCTGGAGGCCTTCGACTGGCGCGCGTCCTTCGAGGAGCTTGACGAGAAGCTCAGCCCCTCGATCCGTGCCAAGGCCAAGTCGTCCAGCGCCGAAACCGAGCGTGAGCTCGACTCGATGGTCGAAGCCTGGTTCAAGACCGACGCAAGCTTCGAATCCCTCGTCAAGGACGACCTTGAGCCGCGCTTCGCCAAGTACGAGTCGCAGCTCGCGGACTTCGTCGCGCAGACCCTCGAAGAGGAAGTGAAACCGGGCGCCGCGGGACTGCTCCTGCCCAGCGAGATCGGTGCGGACCTGCACTCTGCGCAGCTCAACATGGACAGCATCGGCGACGAGTCGCTCGAGGCCATGGAGAAGCAGGCAGCCCTCGGGCACGTCAAGACGCCGCTCACGGTGGACAAGGTGCCCGTGCGCAAGAGCCTTTTCGACTGGCTCCTCCTGCGTACGCGTGCTTCGTGCTCCAAGCGCCTCTTCGGCGAGTCGGGTAACCCCGCCGCGCGCATCCCGGTGGAGAAGAAGCAGGCGCGCCTCGGCGACGACGCCAAAGCGGCTATCCGTCGCGAGCTCGATCTCTTCAAGGGACGCTTCTTCCATGAAACCGTCCAGCGCACCCACCGCCACCTGATCGGCCGCTACGCCGATGCGGCCGTGCATGCGATGAAGACCCAGCTGAAGGAGCGCGACGTGACGCTGGAGACCGAGATCCAGAACGTCGTCGACCGGCTCGTTCGTCACCGGAAGATCCTCTCCCACTTCGCGGCACTGCGCACCGAGACGGCACGCGCCCGCGGCGGCGTCGAGCAGCTCAGCCAGACCTACGGCCAGACCGAGCCAGAGCGCCTGATCCAGCCGGCTCCGTCGGGCCAGCTGCCCACGCTCCCCAACGTGGTGGGCGGTTCGCTGCCCGAGCCGCTGATCCCCCACGTGCCCGAGTCGGCCGCGGCGGAAGCGCCGACCCCGGACGCCGAGGCGACGCAGCCGGCTGAGTAGCCGGCTGTGTCGCCGGCTGGGCAGCTAGCTAACGAATCCGTTAGCTAGACGAGCCGCCCATCACCGGGGCCCTCAAGCGGCCAAAGAAGAAGGGCGCGCGCCGATCGATTCGGCGCGCGCCCTTTGGTTGTGTTGGAGTCCGACGAGGTCGCGAGCCACAGCTCACGACTCGGCCGCACTAGTTCGCGGGGGAAGCTCCCGAGACTCTGATCACGGCCCGCCGGGTTTCGGGGCTAGCGCTGGAGTCGGCGGACACGTCCGCCGAAGGATCCGCCTCGCGGTCGCTGACGGAGATGGCAAAGATCGCGACGGCCAACAGGAGAACGCCGCCGCAAAGAAGCGCCGTCAGATGTCGGTCGTGGAGTGCTGGAAAGACTGATCGCATAGGGGGGACAATTGCGCGGACCCGCCCACCGGGCCCGTGTCTGTGCGCATGATTGTCCCCTCATACGCCCAGGAGTGCGAAGGTTCAGCCGGGAAAACCCAAGCGATCGTTCGACTTCCCCTCAGCACGACTTAGGGCGCCCGCGCTCGGCCCACTCGCGCCCTAACCCCCTACCCAGTCTCAATTTAGAGCCCGGCGAAGGCCCCTGGCACGATCGAGCCAGCTGGCCCGGAGGATCTCAAACCGGCGCTGAGGGATGCGCCACGCCGGGTCATCTTCTCCGAGATCATCGTTCAACTCCCTCGCATGCTCTGCCATCAGCGCGCCGAGGAATCCGAAGGCGAGGCGCGGCGTCCCTAGTTCGCTCAGCGCTTCGCGCACATCCGCCTCATCGACCTCGTCGGCGAAGAAGTCCATGAGCTTCCCGCCCGCCTGGTCGACGGGCGTTCCCTCGGGTCGAACGGCACGCAGCCGCTGGGCGGCGACCTGGGAAAGCTCTTGTCCCGTCCACCGCAGCTCGGGGATCGAGCTCGCCTTGTCGAGCCGCATGCTCTTCTGCTCGTCCGGGGTCGCGCCGAGGTAGAGACGTGAGAGCTCGATCGGCAGGAAGAGCTTGAGGGCGAGCCCCTCGAACTGGAGCAGCCGGTGCTCGAGCAGGGACTCCACAAACGAACGCATGAGGTCCGCCTGACCCGAAAGGACCGTCGCCTCGTCGATGCGATCCATGAGGACCCAAAAACTCTTGTAGCCGACGTCCCTGAGGATCGCGATGAAGCGCTGCAGAAGGACGAGGCGGGTGCCCACGGCCGGGCCCTCCGGCAGTGCAAGGTCGCGCCGGACCGAGGTCGGCAGGCGCAGGAGCAGGCCGGTGAGGGGATCGGGATCGCGCGGAACGATGCGCACGGCCTTCGTAGCGCGAGACGCGCGACGCTGGGCTGTGAGCTGGGGCACCCACGCGAGGAGCGCCCCCAGGACCAGGAGGCTCACGCTGAGGGCGATCCAAAGCGCACGGTTCTCGACGTCGAACGGCAGTTTGATGTCGAAGTCGCTGGCCACGACGGCTCCCCCGAGGAGAAGCCCTGTCGCGACGCCCAAGAAGACGCCGAGCTGCTTCGCGAACGAGCGCCCAGAGGGCTGCTTCACGGCCTTTCGAAGGCTCTTGTCGACCTCGGCTCCAGAGCGCTCGTCAGAGCGGTAGTAGAGCGAGGTGAGCGCTACGAGCGATGCGCGATGCTTCTTCGAAAGCCCCTGGGCACTGGGATGCTGCCCATCGGCGATCTCGTCAGCGAGCTTCGTAACGCCGAGGCTGAGCATCGCGTCGATGTGATCCGCCAGGAGAAAGCGCTCGACCACGCGGCGGGCGGTCTTTGGCCCGCTGGGCGGCAGTCGATCCGCTTTGCGCGCCTCCGTGAGGAAGGAATCGAACTCGATGTACTCAACAAAGAAGGCGCGGGCGTCCTCGTCATCCTTGAGGCGGCGCTTCATGGCGAGGCGCAGGCTGCTCTTGCCGCTGCCTTTCTCGCCAAAGACGATGCCAGGCCCAGCCGTGTCCGTGCTGCCGTACAGGCGATCGAACGACGAGTGCACCGCTTCCATCGGCACGCGCGCGAGAACGGTGTCTTTGTCAGCGTCCTCTTGGACAAACGGATCTTCGTCGAGCGCCCAATGGTGGCGCCAAGTGTGCGGAAACATAGGAGACGGGGGTGCGGTGGCGCCGGGATCGAACCGCGGCGAATCACCATGCGCCATGGCGCGCCGCGGGAGCCTTGAATCATACGCAGCGGCAGCCTGCTCCGATGCGACCAGTCAGGCCATCCGGCGACACGCGGCCTAGGCGACGGAATTCATGAGCGCCTTGACAGGCTGATGCGCGCGATGGCGCGGCTCCACGCGCCGGCGGGTCCCAAGGAGTGACCGTCAGCCAACCGATCCAGGTTCGTAAGCACCCGTCCCGTGGCGGCTCCAACGAATCCCCTCGCCTCGTCCTCGGGCCCTTCCCGCGTCCACCAGTCGCTCCACCATTCTTCTGGGGAGCCCAGGTAATCCGAGTCCCGCCCCTCCGCCTATCCGTCCACCCTGGACGGAAAGTCCCCGGCGAAGACGGCTTCAACGGGAGCGGGGACGCGAACACCATCGGCACAGAGGTCGGCACCGGCGCGCCGGCCCTGCCCCGAACTTCACCAACGTCGTCAGCGTGCTGTCTTGGTCGCCGCTTGGATCTTCGGCACAGCGGCTCTCAAGAGCCGCGCGAAGTCCGCGGCGATCGCGCGACCCGCCTCGACCACTTCCCCGTGGTCGAGCGGGGCCGCTTCAATGCCGGCCCCTGGGTTCGTGATGCAGCTGATCGCTCCGACCGCGAGGCCTGCGGCGGCGGCCGCCGACGCCTCGAGCACCGTGCTCATGCCAACGGCTTGGGCACCGAGCTTTTGGAACATCCGAATCTCTGCCGCGGTCTCGTAGCTGGGCCCGAGAAGCCCCACGTAGACGCCGCTTCGAAGATCCACGTCGCTCTCCGACGCAGCTGCCTGGAGCGCCTCCCCCACGGCGGAGTCGTAGGGCACCCCCACGGCCGCTTGATCCGCTTCCAACGGCGTCATGCCCTGGCGATTGAGGTGATCGGTGATCCGCATCAAGTGCGGCACAGGCAGCCCCGGCGTCAGGCCGCCGGCCGCGTTCGTGAGGATGAGCGCGCGGGCGCCAACGTGCTGAAAGCTTCGGACCGCACGGGTCACGACCTCGGCGCTCCAGCCTTCGTACAGGTGCACGCGACCCTGCTGGCAGATCACCGGAACGCCGTCGACGCGGCCAAGCACGAACTGGCCGGCGTGACCGGGCACGGTGCTGCCCGGCATCGACGGCAGCTCGTCGAAGGAGATCGAGACGGCCTCGTCGATGGTCTCGGCGAACGCGCCGAGGCCAGAGCCAAGCACCAGCGCGACCTCAGGCTGCACAGCGCCCTTCACCCCCATGGCCGCGCGCAGCTCGGCGGCAAGGGTCAGGTCGCTACGCTCCTCGACGGCGCGGCTCAAAGGAAAGCTCCGGCGATCGTAGCGGTCATCCAAGAGGCGAACGCTCCGCCGAGCATGGCCTTGAGAGCCAGCTTCGAGAGATCCGCGCGGCGTCCCGGGGCGAGGGAGCTGATGCCGCCGATCTGAATGCCGACGGACGCGAAGTTCGCGAAGCCGCACAGCGCGTACGCGGCCATGGTGAAGCTGCGCTCGGAGATCTGCTCGCGCATCCTTCCCATCTCGTCGAAGGCGACGAACTCGTTGACCGCGACCTTGGTACCGAGGAGCGATCCGAAATTCATGCAGTCGGCCCACTCCACCCCCATCGCGTAGGCCACGGGAGCGAACAGGTAGCCAAAGATGCCCTGGAGCGAGAGCGGTTCGCCGCTGATCGTGATCAGGCCCAGCCCCGCGTTGATCAAGGCGACGAGCGCAACGAAGGCGATGAGCATCGCAACGACGTTCAGGTAGAGCTGCAGCCCGTCGCTGGTTCCGCTTGCGGCGGCGTCGAGCAGGTTGGTGGGCTTGCTGTCCTCGTCCTCGACGAGCTTGGCCCCGCCGGCCGTGACCGGGGTCTCGGTCTCGGGGACCATGATCTTCGCGAGAACAAACGCCGCTGGCGCAGACATGAAGCTGGCGGCCAAAAGGTGCCCGGCGAACTCTTCGCCGAGGATGCCGATGTAGACCGCGAGCACCGAACCAGCGATCGTCGCGAAGCCGCCGGTCATGAGCGCCATCAGCTCGGACTTCGTCATCGACATGATGTAGGGCCTGACGACGAGCGGAGCCTCTGTTTGTCCCACGAAGACGTTGGCCGCCATGGCAAGGGACTCGGCGCCGGAAACCCGCAGGGTCCAGCGCATCGCCGACGCGAGGATCCGAACCAAGAACTGAACGATGCCGAGGTGATACAGGATCGCCATCAGCGCCGAAAAGTAGATGATCGTTGTAAGCGCCCCGAAGGCAAACGACACCGGCGCCGCATAGGCGGCCAGCCCCTCCGGGATCGCCGCAGGCTCGGTGGAAAAGAAACTGATGGGCTGATTCGCGTCCGGCCCCACGGGCACGATGTTCCAACCGGTCAAGAGCGGGCCAAAGACCATGCGCGCCCCTTCCTCGCCGAACCCGAGGATCGTCGTCGCGAGGCTCGACAGCTTGTCCAGGACCCACCTGCCTGAGTCCGTCTTGAGAATGATCAGCGCCAGGCCGAATTGCAGCGCGATGCCGCCGAGCACGACCCTTACGTTGATCCGCTTCTTATCGGACGAGAGGAGCCAGGCCACGCCGCAGAAGAAGGCGAGGCCAAGAAGGGCACGGAGGATCGGCATGGGCAGGGGGGGCGGTCGACTAGTCTCTCAGGGGGGCGTCGCAGTCTACCCACTATTGCCGCGCTCGGCGGTGGCGATTCCGCAGGGCGGGGCCTGTATCCTCATGCGCTCTATGACCGAACCGCATCAGCCGAAAGAGCGCACCCAGCCGGTCTACACCCCTCCCGGTGGGCCCGGCCAAGCCGAGCGCCCCTCCCCCGAAATCTTCGCCGCCCTGGGTGAAGAAGGCGTCTTCCAGCTGCTGGAGGACTTCTACGTCGAGCTCGGCAAGTCAGACGCGCGGCATCTCTTCCCGCCCACCCCCGAGGGCCTCCGGAAAGCGTCCGAGCGATCCGCTGCGTTCTTCGTCCAGCTATTGGGCGGCCCGCCGCTCTTCATTGAGCGCTACGGCCCGCCGCGCATGCGCATGCGGCACTTCCCCTTCGAGATCGACGAGGCAGCGCGCCAAGAGTGGCTCGCATGCTTCCGGCGCGTGCTCGTGAACGCCAAAGAGCGCTACGGCTTCCCCGAAGAGCACCTCCCAGGCTTCCAGGCCTTCCTCGACGGCTTCTCCTCGTGGATGGTCAACGTCGAGCCGAGCTGAGTATCAGTCCACCCGCGACGACCACTTGATGAACCAGAAGATGCGGTTCGTCTTCTTCTTGGCCGTTCGCGTGTACTCGAACATCCCAAGGGGCAGGATCGAGACCCTCTTGCTCTTGTTGACTTCCCGCGTCTTGCTGGCGTAGTAGTTCACGTCCTTGCTGTAGCCGAACAGAAAGATGAACTCGAGGATGCTGAGGTTGGTCCTCTCGGAATTTGACTCGTAGTCGACCAGGATCGGGATCTCGAATTCGGACTCCTTGAGGACGTCATCGCGCACTTCGAACGACGCGCTATGGGGACCGAGGGGTCCATCCACCTGAAGGCTCAGGTTGCCGCCGCTGCGGTCCACCACGAGGCGTAGATCGTCCACGGTGTCCACGAGCTCGCCGTTCGCTCTCAGGACGCGGTCCCCGGCGCGCACCCCGGCAAAGTAAGCCGGCGACCCGGTCACGACGGCGGAAACGAGCGGAGTGGACTGACGCATCCCGTAGATCTCGTCCGCCAGATCAGCCGGAACCGTCACGAGGCCCAGCCCGGTCCTTCCCACCAGCCCATGGTTCAGGGCTAGGTCCACGCGGTCGGACTCGGTCTCCTCAATAGCTCGGCTTCCGACGACGAGCGGAACCGTCAGTTCCTCCCGCGCGAATTCCGCGACGGCCCGACTCACCCCTAGGACCGCGTCGTTCCCTGGGACGAGCGTTCCAGAGACGAGGTCAGCGAACTGCTCTTTACTGGCGATCGCCTCGCCGTTGAGCGACACGATCAGATCGCCCCGCTCCAGCTCAGCCTGCCACGCAGCGGACTCCCCTTCGACCTTGGTGACAATTACGCCTTCCCAGGCCGTGATTCCCAGCTCCTCCGCATCCGAGCTGTCGACCGAGGCAACGTCCAATCCGAGGTAGGGAACGTTTAGCGCGGCCTTGGTCGCGATGAGAATGCCCGCCTGCATCGGCTTCTTGCCCTTGGGAAAGTACTTGGGCCGCCCGCGCAGTGAGTAGGTCGTGGTCCTGCCGTCGCTGGTTTCGACCTCGCTGAGCCTGACGAGTCCGCTCTCGTGCTTGTAGTTCTGGACGTCAAGCTCTTCGGGGAACTCGAAGTGGAACGAGCAAGAAGTCGCGAGAAGAAGTGGGAGTCCTGCGGCCAGGGCAGGGATCCAGCGAAGCGCGCGAGGACGAGGGGCTGTCGGATTGAGCTGCATGGGATCGGATACGAAAGGCCGGAGCCGAGGGTTCCTGGGATTTCGAAGTTGGGTCAAATGGAGGCGGCCAGGCGGCGCGTTCCGTCGGCCGCCTGCTGGCGTTCCCACCAGTCGCGCCAGAGATCCGCGTCGTCCAACTCGCTGGCACGAACCTTGGTTGATCCGCTGCTCAGGAGAGCACGGATCCCGCTCCGGCGGGCGGGAGCAGGGTTGGAGGGACGCAGTTCGACGGCGCGCGAACCGAAGTTGGCACGCATCGACTGCAGGCGGTCGGCGGCAGCGGCGACCACGGCCCCATCCTCGCTGCCGAGCTTGTCGATGAGCACGGGAATCACCTCGACCACCGAGCCGCGGGTGCGCAGCGTCACGCGCCCATCCACACGGCGGACTTCCAAGTGCGTTCGCTGGCGCTCGGTTCGACGAGTCGATCGGCCCCCGGCCTTGGCTTGCACCTGGGGCCGTGTGGGTTGTACGGCGATCGGTGGAGTCACCTCTGCCCCGATGCTCCGCTCCTCGATCCGTTGATAGGCGCGATCGACGAGGCGAAGTCCCGTGCGGGCCGCATCCGATAGGAGGTTCGCGGCCCGCAGCTGCGCGTCGAATCGGGGCTGGAGGTCGTTCATCACGACGCGGTCGCGGTAGACGATACGTTCGACGATCTTCTCTACGGGCTTCTCGACCGTGGTCTCGACCGGCACCTCTACGCGGACCTCGACCCGCTTCTCGACGATTCGCTCCACCGGTACTTCAATCGGCACTTCGACGGGGACTTCCACCGCGACCTCGCGAATCTCCACCGCTCCTGTCCCCTGTTCGCATCCGCGAGGCAACGCCACCACCGAGACGCCCAAGAGCACCGCCGCGGCGTGACTCCACCAGCCGCTCCAGCGCGGCCCCGACGACGAGTGCGGCAGAGCCGCGTTGACGATGCGGTCGATCTCACCGTCCTCCAGCGGAGGAACCGTGAGCCCAGCGAGGGCGCCCATAGGCGCTTCCCAAGCGGCGGCCTCCGCGCGGCACCCATCACAGGTAGCGAGATGGTCCTCAAGCCTCCTGCGCTGTTCTTCCCCGAACTCTGCGTCATGGCGAAGGGGAAGGAGCTCGATCGATTCGTTGCAGTTCATAGCGTCACCTGCGTGGATGAGTCCACTGTCGTTGTCTTCGTCTCACCGCCGTCTCCCACCAATCGTTCGTAGGCCTCGCGGAAGGCTCTCCGCCCCCGCGACAGGCGCGACTTCACCGTTCCTTCCGCGCAATCCAAGCTCCGAGCCGCGTCCGCGTAGTCCATCCCGAGGACGTCCACGAGGCGCAGCGCCGACTGGAAGGGCTCCTCCACCTCGGCCAGCGCCATGGTGATGGCCTCCTGTTCGTCCACGGCTCGCAGCTCCTCACTCCTGTTCCCAAGCTCCCCCGCGAACGTCGCCATCGGCGCCGCGCCCGCCTCTGGCTGCAGTCCCCACTTCCGGTGCTGATCACGGAGCACGTTGAACGCGGTGGCGAACAGCCAAGGCCGAAAGCGCCGTCCCACGTGGAAGCCCCCAAGACCCCGCGCGACCCGGACCCAGGCCTCCTGGGCGACGTCGCGGGCTCCGTCTCGGTCGGACATCCGTCCCTCCAGCGCGAAGACCAGCTGGGCGCCATAGCGCTCAACGAGCGTCCCAAAAGCCGCTCTATCGCCGCCTTGGGCCCGGCGCACAAGCGCCGATTCCTCGGCGGCGGGCAGGGCCACGCCGCCTACGGGCGTTTTTCGAAGGGTACGAATTGCCTGGGGGGACATCGCGGGGGATACGAAACGGAGGTGAGAGTCGTTCCCGAATTCCCATACATTCGCCAAGGTGCTGCTTTAAGCCCGGTAAGCGGACTGCGAGCCTAGGGCTGGTCCTCTTCGGGCTAGCCCACCGCGCTCAATCTCCGTCGAAGGCTAGGGTAGCGGCACACTTGACGTACCCCGAGTCGTCGCACCGGCAGTTCCTCGGAAGACGGTGCACAACCGTCCAAGAGGACGATATGCCAGAGAGTCGATTCAGAGGAGCCCAGCTCATTGGGATCCTGGATCGAACGGAAGGCGGTACGAAAGTTAGAGACTTCGCCCGCGGGCGCGGCGTGAGCAAGGGCACGATCTACCAATCGTTAGCGAAAGACTGCGGACTAGAGATCAATGGAGCTACGCGGCTGATGGAGCCCGAGGGCGAGAACCGACGCCTGACGCAGATGGTCGCGGGCCTGTCGCTGGACAGCCAAGCGTTGTAAACCATCGTGTCAAAGAAGACGAATCCCTGCGTCAGCACTACCTCCGAAGCATTAGATGCGCACGCGACCTCGGTAATGCCAGGCACAACAAACACAACGAAATACGGCCGCACTCAGCGCACATTGGATACCAGCGGCTCTGGGTAGCCGCCTTGGGGACGACAGAGCTCCGAAGTATCCTATTTCAACTGCTCATGCAGCCATCCGATCTCCGCAAAGATCGGAGCGCGGTCTCCGAGCTGCTCAACTCTCAGAGTCGTCTTGATCACCTTGCCATCCGATGTGTTACGCGCGTAGTCGAACATTGGCCTGATTGAACTCAACTGCTCCGGCGACAACGAGAACGACATGGACCCATCCTCCGCAACATCTGCGTCCTTAATGAACTTAAAGTCGCCGCGGCGGTACGCGTCCTGATGCAGATTGATAAACTCTGCGTCGAAAGAATCACTCATGAGACGGCGATACACGTCAGCGAGTTCTTGTCGCTCAAGGCCGCCGTACATCGCCTCAAAATCGAGCGACATTCCTTTGAGGTCGGATTCAGTATGAACTGGCCCAGGCAAAACTAATGCAGGGCGCTGCCCTTCGGCTTCAGGAACGTGATCTGGTGCAAATTCTGAAACCGGTGTAGCGTGCCGCGCGACTTCTCCCCGGAGAGTGGGAAGCCCCGCCGTAGGCTCGACGTTTCGGCCAAGAGGCAGTCCAGAGCGATCACTCGGACTCACGATCGGTTCCCCGCCGTTCACCTCGTCGGAGGACATCAGTGCCCGGTAGCCGACGAACAGGATGCCTACGAGGGAAAGAGCTACGATCGAAGTTCGCGCGGTAGAACTCAACATACCGCGTCTCCCAATTCCGGATCA
Source organism: uncultured bacterium (assembly GCA_938030175.1). GTDB lineage: Bacteria > Planctomycetota > UBA1135 > UBA1135 > Saltatorellus. The sequence goes on from CALHGQ010000074.1 coordinate 14,031, forward strand.
AGAAAAGTTCGCATCGTCAAAACAAAATGATGCACGAACTGCAACTGAGGGAGATGGTTCCGGCGTCCACACCATTCGCAGGAGTAATCGGAGATGACTCGGTCATCCCGCACGGAGCTCCAACAAGACCAAACGCCGTAAAGTTGCCAAGCTCCAAAGATCCATTGTCATTGAAGCCTTGAGCGTCTGCTGAGCAGGCCTCACCACCATCACACCCGACTCTCGTTGTCGTGCCATCGGGGTTTGTGAACACTTTGTACGGCGTGCACGGAGAGCCTAGCGGTTCTGCCAACGGACCACCGGTCCATCCGGGGCGCCACGTGTACGTGACGAAAGGAACGCACGCGCAACTCTTCTGGAGCGTCGGTTCATCTTCAGGAGGAGAGACATTGCCGTTCGCTGTGACGGCGAGAGGAAGCAGTGCGAGTGCCAGTGCAACTATAGCGAGAATGCAAGCATTTACCTTCGTGCTCAGAAGGCTAATCAAGCGATTAGCATTCGACAAACGCATAGCAAAAAAAAAGAAGGAGCAACTTGGCCACGCCGTCAGAACTCAAAGCAAGTAGGGCCGAGTTAGACCAAGTCGCTGAGTTGCTCTCGTCGCGGATCTCGCTCGAAGCCGACGTCGTTTGAAAAGTAGCTCCGAGACTCCGGACCGCGCAATGCCAAGCCAAAAGCGATTTGGAGGGCCGGGCTGGCGCAATAGACAAGCTAGAGCTGGAAGAACAACTCTTCAAGGCACCGTGGCTCAGGCTTGGCCGAACGAAACGTCCGCACGGAGCCCTTGCCTCGGGTCGAGAATGCGAGAGCGGTCGTCAAGTTACAGATGACTAGCTCTCTGAGGTGGGAGCCACCGATTCGAGAGTCAGCTCATTCGTATGCGAGATGCGCACACAGGACGAGCACGAAGAATCTGAGACCGATCGACTCATTGCCCCACTCTTCGTCGGTAGTGACGTGCTTCGCCTGGCGATTCGAGGCTCCTCCAGCAACGCAGCCATGGCTTCGGGAGGCGTTGGTTGCAGGGTTTGGACTGAATCAACGGGCTGCTAGAACTCCCCCCCGACGAATAGTTGCCCGCCGTCGCGCGAGGGATCACAGGCCTCGGCGCCAACCAGAATGATCAACTCTTCGCCGCGTGGTGCGCTCACTCTTCCCGCGCCATCCGCTGTGTTAACCCAAATGAACCGGAATCGCGCGTGCCCCTCCCGAGGCCTTGTGCCCTTCGCTAGTTCGCCGTCGGAATGATGCGCTCTGCGAGAAGCGGTCCTGCGGTCTTCGCTCCATCAAAGATCGTCGCCAGGGTGAGACGTCTTAGGGCTGTGTCAAGGCCTCGAAAGCCGCGATGGTGTACCCGTGCGAGCCGCTCACCCGCGCGGACCTCGTCCCCGGCGACGCGATCCCAAACCACGCCCACGGCGGGGTCGATGACGTCACCCGGGGCCACTCGTCCGCCACCGAGATCCCGGACGGCGTAGCCGATCTCGCGGACGTCCCCGAAGCCCAGCACTCCGGACGCAGCGGCTTTGAGTTCAGCGGTGTCCGGCGCACGATCCAGTGGAGCGTCCCCGATGTCATGGGTGGCCCCCTGGGCGCGCAGCATCCTGTTGAAGTGTTCAAGCGCCGACCCGTCACCGAGCACGCGCGCCATCTCACCGGCCCCTTCGGCGTGGCTCGACGCCTTGCCCGCCGCGACGAGCAGGTCCGCACCAAACGCCGTCACGATCTCGACGAGGTCCGGCGGCCCTCCCCCTTGCAGGGTGGCGACGGTCTCTTCGATCTCGAGGGCGTGCCCCACGGCTAGGCCCAGTGGGCGGGACATCGACGTGATCCGCGCGGACGCCTTGACGCCGGCAGCGGCCGCGAGGTCGACCATCGTCTGCGCCAGGACTCGTCCGCGCGCAATATCCGTTAAGAACGCGCCGCTGCCCGTCTTGACGTCGAGCACCAGGGCGTCGATGTCCTCCGCCACCTTCTTCGAGACGATGGAGCTAGCGATGAGCGGGAGCGACTCGACGAGTTCCACGCGATCTCGGAGCGCGTAGAGGACGCGATCGGCCGGGGCGATGGAGCGTGTCTGGGCGCAGATCACACAGCCGGCCTCCCGGAGCACGCGCTGGATCGCGTCTTCCTCCAGACCTGTCACAACGCCCGGCACTGCCTCAAGCTTGTCGAGGGTGCCGCCGGTATGACCGAGGCCGCGGCCAGAGATCATCGGGACCACGCAGCCCAGCGCAGCGAGTGCGGGCGCGAGCGGCAGGCTGACCTTGTCGCCGACGCCACCGGTGGAGTGCTTGTCGACCTTGGGCGCGTCGAAGCCCGAAAGGTCGAGGCGGTCCCCCGAG
>CALHGQ010000075.1 GCA_938030175.1 uncultured bacterium
GCACAATGTCGTGACTTCCCACCGCACGGTTCGAGGTGCCCGCGGGGAACGCGGCGCCGTAGAACAGCATCGGCACGTGCCGATCGTAGTCGTAAGGGGAACCATGGGACGTCCCTCGCTCCATTCCCTTGAGCATGTGAATCCCGTTGACGAGCGTGACGTCGGGGGCGCGGTCAGGGTGGAACGTGTTCCGCAGGAGCGCCGCGGTGCCGGTCGCCGTTTCGTCTAAGGCGGCCAGTTCTTCGAGGGAGTAGGCCGCCCTGAGCCACGCGTGGGAAGGCGCCAGCTCGCGCACAAGCGCCACCGCCACCTGGCGAGCCGCCGCAGGATCGAGCTCTGCCTTCTCGATATCGTTGCGGTCGAGGCGAAAGCCCCCGGCTACGTTGCGAAAGCGAACCCGCGCCGCCAGCTTGTCCTTGAGGCCTGCGGCAAGGGCGACGCCGAACTTGGACAGCTCGGCACGCGTGACCCGATGGGATTCGATCCCGCGGGCTTGGAGATACTCGGGCAACGGCAACACACCGTGATCCGCAGTCAGCGCCAACACCCAGCGCCCGGCGCCCACATTTTGATCCAAGTGATCGAAGAGCTGCCCAAGGCCTTGGTCGAGGCGCAGAAGCAGGTCCGTCACTTCACGGCTATAGGGACCGTTCGCGTGGCCGACGACATCGCAACCCGAGAAGCTCATGGCGAGAACGTCAACGTCGTCGTCAGCGCCTAGCCCGACCTCCCCGATCGCGGCGGTCGCCATCTCGATGACGAACTGGTCGGCAAGCGGCGACTGGTAAGCCAGCCCTCCCATCGTCTTGGAACTGGCGTCCGCCTGGAATGCGTACGGGAAAGTAATCCCCATCTTGCCGAGCGGTCGCTCCCCCGGACGGTCGTCCGCCGCGGTCCCCAGCAGCTCGTACTCGCGCTCGCTTCGCTCAGCGATCGGCTTCCAGACCCAGCTGCGATGAAGAGCCTCCCATCCCTTGTTCCAGCCCACCACAAAGGGCGGCAGCGCCTCGGCATAGAAGCTCGACGTTTGAAAGCCGCTGCCGTTCTTGTCCCACCAAAGCACCAGGCCGTCCGCGCCACCGGCCATGCCGATCGCAGCGCGGTCCTTGGCTGAGATCGAGACGACGCGCGTCGCGGGGTTCTTCGACTGCAGGATCTCACCCAGGGTCGGGCGCATCAGGTTGGCTGGAGAACGCCTGCCTGTCCCTTCGACCCTGCCCGTCGTCTGGATCGCATGGGCCTCTACGTCTTCGACGCAGTACATGTCACGCCCGAGCTCTCGGTTGTAGAAGGTGTTCCCCACGACGCCGTGGGTACGCGGCAAGCATCCCGTGGAGAAGGTGACATGCCCGGCACCGGTCTCTGTCCGAGCATAGGGCAGGCGCGCGTCGCGGTAGCTCACGCCGTCGCGCAAAAGTCGCCCAAGGCCGCCCTGGAGGGCTGGGGCCAAGCGGTCGAGCTGCTGCGGGATCAACTGATCCACAGAGACCATCACCACCAGCCGAACCGGCTGCACCGCCTCCCTTTCAGCCCCAACCGCCTGCTGCGCCCCTTGGGACCATGGGCAGAGGACGAACGCGCCCAGGATGGACCTTCGCAGGACGAAAGCGCACCGCCCAAAGAGAGCTGACAGGGACAGGAGTGGTCGAGACATCGATTGGGGGGTGGAGAGCTGGGGCGTGAGAGCCGCGAATTCTCGCCTTCACGGCCCCTCCAACACCCTTTTCAAAGGTTTCCGCTCTGTAAGGCGGCGCAATAGCCGGCCTAAGCCATGAAAAGGAAACAAGATACGTCGGGCGGAAACTCTTTCCACCCCCTAGCAGACCGCACTCGTTTGCCAAATGCGATTTCCTAGGTATCCTGTGTTGCTCCAACGGCGACACGAGAACGGCAAACCAAGCGCAAGCCTGGGACGCAAAGCCACGGGCCCCTCCGGGGGTAGCCGAGCTACCGAACGTCGCTCAAAGCCCCGATCCTTCGGGTCTGTCGTCCGAGGAGCGCCGTGGATCCCTTTATTGGGGTCCGCCTCGGATGGAAAGGACCTGATGGGTCGGTGGGAACGTTGCTGTTCCTCACTTGCCCTCCGGCCTGGAATCGGCTCGCGCCGCTTCCAGGCCGGCACTTACCACCCTCCCTTGCCACTCAGGCAGCGGACGGCCGGTAGGCAACAGGAACGGACCTGTCGAATGAGCCGACTCTGGCTCCCAATCGCAACGATCCCATGCTTACACGCACGAACCCCACCTACGACCAGCCACTCCCAGGGCGCCACGGCGCTCTACGAGGACGAGCTGGTTTCGTCATGGGGAGCGGCGTGAGCCTCGCAGCAGGATCAACGCAACACGTTCGAGGGCTCACCCCCTCGAACATGCTTCCGCCCCACAGCCTCGAAGGAGAAGGCTGTGACGACGGAACCATGAAGGGCCCAACGGGTTCCGGCTGCTTCGGCGGCAGGGACGCGATGGTGAGACTTGCGCGTGTGGGGATATGCGCAGCGTCTCGTATGGAGGAGTGGACCGAGCGGTCGCTGTGGGGACAGCGTTATGGCCGTGGGTCCCAAGAGAAGGAGATGTGCGCTCGTCCGCGGAGTGGGGATTCCGCGACCGTTGCAGCACCTCGGGCTTCGGCGCTTGCGCCGGGCCGAATCGTCGGGGGGAAAGCACCGCGCTCTTGTAGCGCGATGTGATCGACGATTCCTGTGCGCGGCTCCGGCGGCGCTCAGTTCCGAGCACTCTTCGCAGGGGGCCCGGGCTTCGGCTCGGGCCTCCTTTTTTTACCCCGCGACCGCTGCGCGAGGTGACCTACGGGTAGCCCGTCTCGAGAACGCCGCTGTCGTCTTCCTGGTTGACCCGGAAGCGATCCTGCAAGCGATCGATGAGGCGCGTGTGGATCTTGCAAACACGCGACTCCGAAAGGCCGGTGAGCTCGCCGATCTCGCGCATGGGCATTTCTTCCCAGTACTTGAGGTAGACGATCCGGCGCTCTTGATCCGTCATTCGCTGGGATGCGAGCTGAAGCAGCTCGTCCCGGGAGAGCTGTTCGCCCGGTGCTTCGACCGCCTTATCCTGCACGATGTCGAGCGCGCTCATGGAGCCGCCCCCATCGTCGAATCCACCGTCCGAAGCGGGCATGGAACCGCTGGGGGTTCCCGGAAGCCCGACCCCAAAGGTCTGCTGGTAGACGTCGAGGGCGAAGCCCATCGAAGAAGCCACTTCCCCATCGCCGGGCTCACGGCCCAGCTCACGGCGCAGGCGCTCGACCGTTCGCTTCTGCTGCTCGATCTTCTGGCGCCACGGGCGCGGCAGCCAGTCCTGTGAACGCAGCTCGTCAAGCAGGGCTCCTTTGACGCGCAGCTCGCAGTACGACTCGAATCGAACGCCGCGCTCTGGGTCGAAGCCGTGGATGGCGCTAATGAGCCCCATGTTCGCGGCCGTGACGAGGTCGCCGCGGTCGACCGAGCGGGGCAGTCGAGCACCAAACCGGCGCACGATCTGACCGATGAGCCCTTGGTACCACTCGACCAGCGAGTTCCGTGTTTCATCTCCGGGCGCCGCGAAGAAGGCGTCCCAAAGGCGCTTCGCCTCCGCAGCTTTCTTCTCCGCGGCGGTCAGCTTCGGCCCAGGCGTCTGGGTCGAGGCGACTCTCTTGGCCGGATCGGAGTCCGGGAGTTCCTGGTCGGAAGACAAAGGCGAAGAAAGAGTCAGAAGACGCGGGCTAGGGTCTGCAGGAAGGTGGATTTGAGCGCCGAGGGCGCCCTTCTATACCCCTGTCGTACCGATACGAGACCAGTCGGATCAACAGGCTGCTGGCGGCATCGCTGCGATTGTCGACCTGTCGCCGCGGGCCCTTCCCCGAAGAGTCGCTCCAATCAGCGAATAGCGCTTGTCAGAGGGGTTTTGGCCGTGGTTGATGAACGAAAAAATCCGCCGACATTTCCACCGTTTTTTGCCCATACGAAGGAGCAAATACGGAAGCCGCGTCCGCCCTTTAGCGGCCCGTTGAAGAAGGCCGCACGATCGGGCAGCGCCCCTCGAAGCCCTGACTGCGTTGCTTGAACGGCCCCGAATAGCTCGGCTAGCCCGTTGCGTTCACGGAGCTGCGCCCGCGTGGGGCTGAATACAGCGCCTGCTGGGGACTGCGTCCGATCCACGAATTCGGCGAGCTCGCCCGTGCGTCGCGCACGGGGTGAGTCTGGCCGCGCCTTAGCGCAGGCTCGCAGGCGACTCTTTGACGCCGCTATGGCTTGGGTCGGACGTCCCAGAGGGCACCCGCCCTGGCCAAGACCGCGCGTGGCTGCCTGCCCGAGAAGCTCTGATCCCTCGGCACCACCGCTCGACGCTACATCTTGTGGTGCCCGTGGGCTTAACGGGGAAGGGGCGCCCCGTAGCTAGTGGTCGAGATCGTGGGGAGCGGAATCCTCGACGTAGCCAAGGCTCGACATCACGGTGCGCTCAGCGGTGCGCATGGCCGCGCGGTCAGCCTCCTCGTGGTCGTCCATGCCGCAAAGGTGCAGGCCACCATGGACGAGGTACAGAACCAGCTCTCGCTTGGGCGCGACACCACGATCCTGACTGACGCTGCGAGCACGATCGGCGCTGAGGTAGATCTCCCCGTCGGGCCCTCCCATCGCGGGGTCGCCGCCGTCTCCGTCTCCCGACAGGTCAAAGGTAATGACGTCGGTCTCTGTGGGGTCGTCGAGGAACTGCGCATGCAAGCCAGCGAGGGTCTTGGCGCTGACCACGATCACGTCCACGGAGAGCTCGGGACGACCGCCGTGCTTCAGCGCGGCGGCCAGGGCCCCGAGCGCCTCCTCTTCCCCGAGGAAGCTCGGCCCCGCTTCGTCGGTCCAAGTGAATGCGCTCGCTGGCCCATCCGTTGGAGATCCAGCATCAGGAAGGTCCACCATCAGTCTGCGGTGGACCCATCCTTGGCATCTCGGTCGGGGGCCTTGGTGCTGGGACGCTCCAGGGGCGGCTCCTTCTTGTCGTAGGCCCGCACGATCTTGCCCACCAGCGGGTGACGCACGACGTCGTTCGCGTCGAACTCGATCACGCCCACGGCGTCGATACCCTTGAGCCGCCGAACCGCGTCGCTCAGACCGCTGTGCTGGTGACGCGAAAGGTCGTTCTGGGTGGGGTCACCGGTGACCACCATGCAGGAGTCTTCGCCCAACCGCGTCAGAAACATCTTCATCTGGCTCGCCGTGGTGTTCTGCCCCTCGTCGAGGATCACAAAGGCGCTGGAGAGCGTGCGCCCGCGCATGTAGGCGAGTGGCGCGATCTCGATGACGCCTGCCTCCTCCAAACGCTCCAAGTCCTCGGGCTCGATCATGTCGCGCAACGCGTCGTAGATCGGACGCAGGTAGGGATCGAGCTTCTGCTGGAAGTCACCCGGAAGGAAGCCGAGGTGTTCGCCCGCTTCCACGACGGGACGCGTGATGATGATGCGCCGCACGTCGCCCCGGCGGAGACGCTGGACCGCCGCCGATACCGCGAGGTACGTCTTGCCCGTGCCCGCAGCGCCGATGCCAAAGACGAGGTCGTGCTTCTCGATCGCATCGATGTAGCGCCGCTGGTTCTCCCCGCGCGGCTCCACGGCCCGCGGCCGAAAGCGCACGGAAGCAGGGCGATGGGACCCTTGCCAGCGGCTGCCCGAGCCGCCGGATCCCGACGAGCCCTGTCCGGCGCCGCCCGAACGCGGGCTTGATGCGCCACGATCGGCACCCAGCCTCGTCGACCGAGAGCCCGTGCTGCCCCGTGCGTTCTCTGCGCTCTGCATCGTCTTGTCCAACAGGATGGCCTCGATCTCACGCACGCCCAGCTCGCGCCCTTTGCGCGCTTTGCCGAGCAGGTGCTGGATGCGCAGGGACGCTTCTTGGATGCCGTCGTCTTGGCCCTTGAGGCGAAGGTTGCCGCCGCGCGCGAAGATCTCGATGTCCAGGTCCTGGCGCAGGAGGCGCGCGTAGCGGTCGTAGGGACCGAGGACCAGGATCGCTTCCTCGTGGCTGCGAAGTGGGATCGTAAGTTCAGGCAAAGTGGGAAGCTGTGGGCGTCAGGGTTAGGACTGGAAGAGAAGCGGCCAGAGGACGGCTGCCACAGGAGCGGAGAGGATCAGGCTGTCGATCAAATCGAACATGCCTCCGGAAGGGCCGAAGGTCGTGCCAGAGTCCTTGAATCCCGCTCTACGTTTATAGGCGCTTTCGAGAAGATCACCAGCTTGGGCCAGGACGTTCACGGCTGCACCGAGGATCGCGCCGGACAGCAAGCCGTAGCGGGCGCCATCCAGCACGCCGAGGGAGACGCAAAGAAGACCCACGAGGATCCCTGTAATCAGCGACGCATTGCACCCGGCGACGGTCTTGCCAGGGCTGATGCCTGGGAACGGCTTGCGCTTCCCCATCAGGTTGCCCACGTAGTAGCCAGCGATGTCGCCGATCTTAGCGAGGACGATGTAGACCGCAAGACCCGCAGCCCCGCCGCTGAGGCGTATGGGGTAAAGCGCCAGAAGCGGCATGGCGACCGTCACAAGGAGCAGCACCGACGGGACCGACTTGACCTTCAGCGTAGTTCCTTCGCGGGCGCGAACGGCCGTGGTGCGCAGCACCCAAAGGGCGAAGGGAATCGACAGCGCCGCGATCAAGAGAAAGGGTCCCTCGATCGGCTGAGGCGTGCCGTCGGCCTCGGCGAACTGCGGCCACTTGTACAGTGCAGCGGCCAGAGCCACCGTGGACACGCAGGCCACCACGTAGCCCTGGACCGCAAGGAAGAGGTCCATCTTCCGGACCTCGACGAGGGACCAGAGTGACAGCACCACGGCGAGGGCGAGGGTGATCTCCGGGCCGCGCTCCAGGGAGGCCGCGTACAGGAGCCCGGCCACGGAAACCGCCAGAGTCCCCCCCACTTTCGTGCGCTGGATCACCTTCTGCCGGCGCGTCATCTCCGGCTGCGGAGACGATGACTCCACCGAGCTCATCGGCGAAGATCCATGGGGCGGCGGCTCATGCGGACTGTGCCCCGCGCTTGGGCCGCCCGGGGGTCCCCGGAGCTTGGCCAGTCGCGGGCTCGGCGGAGCCCCCACCTGAGTTAGCGGGCGAAGTATTAGCCGCATCGGTGTCCTGCTGCGGCAGTCCACCGAACTTGCGCTTCCGTCCCGCGTAGGCTCGCAGGGCGAGCTCAAACTGCTCACGCCGGAAGTCCGGCCAGCAGTCGTCCGTCACGTAGAACTCCGCGTAGGAAGCCTGCCAAAGCAGGAAGTTCGAGAGTCGCATCTCCCCGGCCGTTCGGATCACGAGGTCCGGATCAGGCGTGGTGGGATCGTAGAGGTACCCGCGCAGCGTCTCCTCGCTGACGTCCTCTTCCTTGAGCCTGCCCGCAGCGATGTCCCGGGAGACCTTCAGCACCGCGTCAGCGATCTCGGTCCGTCCACCGTACGACAGCGCCAGTCGCAGCGTCATCTTGGTGTTGCCGGCCGTCAGTGCGATCGTCTCCTCAAGCGCGCGCTGGGCGAAACGCGGAAGGTCTTCCATCCGGCCAATCGCTAGGAGGCGAATGCCGTTGTTCATCATCGTCTTGCGCTCGCGGCGCAAGAAGAGGCGCAAGAGCCGCATGAGCGCCGTCACCTCAAGATCAGGACGCTTCCAGTTCTCGCGGCTGAACGCGTAGAGCGTCAGGCTCTTCACGCCCAGCTCGGCGGCCGCGGTCGTGATGTGCCGCACCGACTCCATGCCTTCCTTGTGGCCACGCACCCGCAGCCAGCCGCGCTCTTGGGCCCAACGACCGTTGCCATCCATGATGATGGCCACGTGCTCCGCGAACGGTCCGTTCAAAGACTCGCGAAACGCCCGCGCCTCTGGATCCAAGTCCGGAGAGATCGCCTGGGGGACAGACTGCGGAATGCCGGACGCGTCGGTCACGACAGCACGCCCTCCGCAGCAGGAGCACTTTGGCTAGCGTCCCATGCGTCGCCGAAGACCGACTGGCGCACGATGTTGGCGGAGCGGTCGGCCCCCACGGAGACAAGCACGATCGGCACGCCGATCAGCTCCTCGACTCGCTCGACGTACTTGCGCGCCGCAGCGGGAAGCGCGTCGTAGGTCCGGCAGCCCGAGATGTCCTCGGTCCACCCTTGGAGTGTTTCCGAAACGGTCTCGATGCCATCGAGGGACGGCAGGTGAGCGGGGTACTCGGTGAAGGTCTCGCTGCCCAGCTTGTAGGCGGTGACCACCTCCAGATCGCCGAGTCCCGCAAGCACATCGAGCTTGGTCATGATCCATCCCTCGGCGCCGCACAGCTCGAAGCCGTAGCGCGCTGCGATCGCATCGAAGAACCCTGCGCGGCGCGGTCGACCGGTCGTGGCACCGTACTCGTGGCCAGCGGCCCGGAGTCGTTCCGCGTCGTCGTCGTCCTGAATCTCGCTGGGGAATGGTCCCTCCCCCACGCGCGTGCAGTACGCCTTCGCGATACCGATAGGACGCCCAACCATTTGGGGCGGAACGCCGGCGCCCGATGGGATGCCGCCGGGGCCCGTGTTGGACGAAGTCACGAACGGGTAGGTGCCATGGTCGATGTCGAGCATGATCCCCTGCGCCCCTTCAAAGAGGATGCGCCGCCCGTCTCGGTAAGCCTGGCGCAGGATCGAGCCCGTGTCCGCGATGTAGGGACGGAGCCTCGTCCCGAGCGCGCTGTAGCGATCGACGAGCTCATCCACCGGGAGTGGCGGCTCCTCATGGACGCGCTGGATCAGCGCGTTCTTTTCGGCAAGGTTCGCCCGCAGCCGCTCGGCGCAGCGCTCGGGGTCAAGCAGGTCCGACATTCGCAGGCCGATGCGCGCGGCCTTGTCCGAATAGGCCGGTCCGATCCCGCGGCCCGTCGTGCCGATGCGCCCCGACCCTTTCCAGCGTTCGGAAAGGCCGTCGATGTGCTTGTGCTGCTCGAAGATCACGTGGGCGTTCGCGGCGATCTTGAGTCGGTCCGCGCCGACGACCACCCCGCGCTCCTTCAGTCCGTCGAGCTCTCCAAGGAGCTTGACCGGGTCAACGGCCACCCCGGCTCCGATCACGTTCAGCTTGCCCTCGTGGAGAATGCCCGAGGGGATGAGGTGCAGGACCCATTTCTCGCCGTCGACGACCACGGTGTGGCCAGCGTTGGCGCCGCCTTGGTAGCGAACAACGAGGTCGGCTTGGTCGCTGAGAAGATCGATGATCTTGCCCTTTCCTTCGTCGCCCCACT
>CALHGQ010000076.1 GCA_938030175.1 uncultured bacterium
GCGAGTCCGGGGGGACCAAGATCTCGTCGGCCTACGAGCTATGCCTTGAGCTGATCAACACCCGATACTCGCCTGAGAACTACAACATCTACCCGTTTCACTACTCGGATGGTGACAACTGGAGCTCCCGCGATACGGAGCGCTGCGTCGAGTTGATCCGGGATGAGCTGCTGCCCCGCGTGAATCAGTTCTGCTATGGACAGGTCAAGAGCGCCTATGGGTCAGGCCAGTTCAAGTCCGAGCTAGATACGCCGTTTGGGTCCGACGATCGACTGGTGACCGCGTCGGTGAGCGATCGCGCAGGGATCCCCGCTGCGATCAAGCGCTTTCTCGGGCAGGGGAGGTAGTCGAGGCCGATGGTACGTGGACCTTCTCTACCTGCACACCTCCTCGAAGCGGCGGAGCTTGCGGAGTCCGTAGCATCGGCGGCGGGCCTGACGTTCTTCGACGTCGTCTTCGAAATGCTCGACGCCAGCGACGTGAACGCATTGGCGGCCTACGGCGGCTTTCCCACGCGCTATCCCTCTTGGCGGTTCGGCATGGAGTACGAACGCCTTGCGCGGAGCCACGAGTGGGGCCTCTCTAAGATCTACGAGCTGGTCATCAACCACGACCCCACCGTCGCCTACCTCGTTCGCTCGAACAGCTTCATGGAGCAGAAGCTGGTCATGGCCCACGTCTATGGCCACGCCGACTTCTTCCGGAACAACGCTTGGTTCGCGCCCACCGATCGGCGCATGATTCAGCGCTTCGAGCGCCACGCGCGCACCATCAAGGATCACTCGGCGCACCTGGGCCAAGACCGCGTCGAGGAGTTCCTAGACGCTGCTCTGTCCCTCGACACGCTGATCGACCCGTACGGAGCGCAGCGCCGTATGAGGGCGCGACGTGCCGCGGCCGCAGGGCCAAGCCCGATGCCGCATTCGACGACCGAAGGCGCACCAAGATCATTGGCCACCGAGTCTCTAGCGCGTCTCGGCGCGATGCAGGGAGAGGAGCCGAGCTCTGACCCATCGCCGTCGGAAGGCACGGCGGCCGACTTTGACTCACCGTTCGATGTGCTGGGCTTCCTAGCGGAGAACGCCGACGTCGAAGGCTGGCAGCGGGACATCCTGCGTATCGCCTGGTACGAGGCGGAGTACTTCGCCCCCCAAAGGATGACCAAGATCATCAACGAGGGCTGGGCGTCGTTCTGGCACAGCCGGCTCCTGACCGGTGGGCTCCTCGACGCCTCGGAGGTAATCGAGTTCGCCGACTGTCATTCGGGCGCGACCGCGGCTGCCCCCGGGCAGCTCAACCCCTATAAGCTCGGCATCGACCTCTTCCGACACGCCGAAGAGAAGGGCGAGGACATCTTCCGCCTGCGCGCCGTTCACAACGACGTGTCCTTCGTGGACGCCGTGGTGGACAAGGAATTCGTTCAGCGATCGAAGCTCTTCGCGATGGAGCCAGGGTCCGCACCTGGAAGGAAGCCCGTGGTCGGGACGCGGGACGCCGACGAGATCAAGGGACGCCTCTTGTCCCAGCTTGCCTGGGGCGGCCAGCCTCGGATTCGACTCGAGTCCGTCCAAGGCGGAGGCCAAGGCCGGCTCGTTCTTCGCCACGAGCACGACGGCCGCGACCTCAAGCTCGATGAGGCCGGCGTTTTGCTGCGCACTGTTGGGCGCATCTGGAAGGGAACCGTGGAACTCCTGACCCAGGAAGGCGACGAAGGGCGCAGGCTCCTCTGCGAGAACGACGAGCTGAGCCTGCGCGAAGCTGGCTAGTCGGATGAGCCCTCGGGGCCCTGTCGACGCCGTACAAGGGGCTCCGCATCCTTTAGTTTAGCGGAGGACGCGACCGTTGCGCCTCCGTATCAGGCGCTCGATGTCCATGGCCTGCACCAGCTCCTCGAGGCTCCCGCGGTCGAGGGTGCCCATGAGGCAGATCTGGAGCCAGTTGCGCTGCAGGAGGTAGCTGCTCTCGTAGCTCACGTGAAATCCGGCCGCCTTCAGTCCATCGGCGATGCCTTGGGCGGGGAGCCCCGGCGGGAACTCGATGGTGACAACGGCGGGACTGAACGCGCGGGCTCTCCCATCGCAGCCGCCGATGACCCGGTAGCCGAGCCCTCCCAGCTCGCGTCGGAGCCAGGCCCCGAGGCGCGCGGTCCCTACGAAGAGATCTTCCGCATCGTACCGGCGCAGGGCTGCCACGAGCGCTGCAACGAGGTTGCTCGACTGGGTAAACGGGACGCTGCCCGCCGACCGATAAACGTCGAGGTCGAGGTACCGGGGGATCGGGCGATCGCCGCGCTGCGGAGGGCTTGGGTTGCACGACGGCCCCTCGAGGACGATACCGATCCCTGGGTAGGAACCGAGCGCCTTACCACTCACGGCACTCGCCATGCGGACACCCCCAAGGTCCACGGGCACGGCTCCGACGGCGCTTACGGCGTCGAGGTACAGGTCGATGCCCCGCGATCGACAGAGTCCGCGCAGGCCGTCCAGATCGTGGAGTACGCCCGTGGAGGTTTCACAGAGCGTGAGCCAAAGCCACTTCGGGGCCGGACCGTCGTCGAGAAAACGCCCAAGTTCATCGAGCTCCCAAGGCTCGCCCCATCCGCGCTTGAAGACTCGATGCGGCAGCGACCACCGGGCCGCGTGATCCCCAAGGCGCCGTCCAAACTCTCCGTCTTCGACGACGACACCCTGACCCCCCGTCTTAGAGATCTGTCCACCGATGACGTCGTTCGCAAGCGTGCCCGAGCCCATGAGCAGCGTGGCGTCTTTCGCTTGGGTGAGCCGACAGAGACGCTCCTGGACCTCGCGAACCTGGGCAAGGAAGGGAGCACTGCGGTGGGAACGGGGCGGTGATTCGAAGGCACGCCGCACGGAGTTCGGGATGTTGACGGGACCAGGCAGGAAGCTCTTCGGTGGGGGAGGAAGATGGCTCCTCCTACGACGTTTGAAGGTTCCCCGCCGCGCAAAAGCGGCCCCGGTGTCGCGCTTGAACCTGGACATGGTCAGGTACATCGGCTGGTACCGGGCGTCCGCCGACCCCACCTTTGGCCCGAAGGGGATGAAGCCCATGTGGCGGTACAGGCGAAGCTGTCGAGTGGTGCCCGAAATCACGGCCAGGTCGTAGTCGTGGTCTCTTCCGAACCGCATGGCGCGGTCCATGAGCCCCGCGAAGACTGGACCACTTCGATAGCTCGGCTTCACGTAGAGCAGCCGCACTTCGCAGAGGCTGCGGTGTAGCGGAAGGTGGGCGTCAAGGTCCCCCAGCTTGTTGTCAAGCGAGAAGGGGCGCTCGGCACGAATCGCCAGCATGCCAACGACGGCCGAGCCATCACGCGCGACGAGGTAGGTGTTCTGGTGGTGGAAGCGATCGACGAGGCGCTTCGATGGATTCGGAGCGTGCTGGGGGATCTCTTCTACGAAGGCCTCGTAGTTGAGCGCGCAGATCGCTTCATGGTCCGTCGGACGAGCCACGTCAAAGGTGAGCGTATGGGCCATGGGGGATCGCGAAAGGGTCGGGACGGGCTACGAGTCACGCCCCTCATCCTTGTCTCTTCCCAAAGCCTTTCCCGCTCTCTTCTCTGAATCGACGCGATCACCGAGAGTGATTGACGGAGGCGCTCAGCGCGCGGCCCACGCACGCAGGACCGCCTCCTCCTTCTCCGGGGAGATCGCCATTCGGGGCTTCTGCTGCTGCTCCGGCGTCAGCGTGTCGTACCACTTGAGGGTGTCGATGGCCGTCGTCCCGATCGGTCGGAAGGAGAGGCCAGCGGCTTTGGCCTTGCTCACGTCGATGCGCTGGGAGCCTAGGTGGTCGCCCGTGGGGAGGATCCATGGGATCGCGAAGCCGATGCGCTGGGCGTCAAGGAACCCATAGTCGTCCACCCAGGTCCAGGTGACGTCCGACCCAATGGCGCTTCCCACGCCGTGGACGAATGCCTCCATGGTGGTGCGTGACCCCGGTCCCGTGACGTTGAACGTGCCGCTTGTGCCGGCTTCCAGGGACCGAATCATGAACTCCGTCAGGTCGCGGACGTCGATCTGTTGGACCTCGTCCGTCTTCTTGCCGGGCACGAGCACCTCGCCGCCCCGGCGCAAACGCGTGGGCCAATAGGTTCCCCGGTGAGTGCGGTCCAGCGGACCCACGATGTAGCCGGGCCGAATCACGAGCGTTCGGTCGCGCCCGAACGCCGCCCTTGCCGCATTTTCCGAGAGCGCCTTCATGACGCCGTATGCGTGGGAGCCGTTCTTGCCGTCTGTCGGGTCGACGAAGACAGGCGGCATGGCCTCGCTGATCTCCGTGGTTCGATACGGATAGAACACGCCCGTGGAGGAGACGTAGAGGTAGGTTTGCGCCGCGTCCTGGAGCAGCTGAGCGGTCTTCTCTGTCCATTCGACCTTGCGTCCCGAAGCGTCGATGACCGCGTCCCATGTCCTGCCCTTGAGCGCCTCCAGGTTGTCCTCCCGGTCCCCGATGAGGTGCTCCACGTGCTCGAAGGCTTCCTGGAAGAGGCCAGGCTTTCGCTGGCCCCTCGTGAAGATCGTGACCTCGTGGCCGCGTTCGAGGGCGTACCGAACGTTGTGGGGACCGGTCAGGTTGGTGCCGCCAAGGATCAGAATCCTGAGCTTCTTGCGGGCCCCCTCTTGTGGCGAAGCGGCTTGGGCCTGGGGCGTGATGCCCAGGCCGACGGCGCAAGCGGCGCTGGCAGAGGCAGTCAAGAAGGCGCGTCGATGGATCGTCATGGGGAGTGCTCGGGTAGCGCATAGGAGAACCGAGGTCCTACCGACCTGCGGACATGCTCGGAACATGCTACCGCTAGGGTAGGATCCTTCGGTGAACCAAGCCTTCCAGCCAGACCTCGACGCCTACCTTGAGCGCATTCGTTACACGGACCCCGTCGCTCCGGACCTAAGGACCCTCAACGGGATCGTGAGCGCCCACGTCGCCGAGATCCCGTTCGAGAACTTGGACATCCTCCTGGGCCGACCCATCTCCGTTGCGCATCACGATGTGGAGCGCAAGCTGGTGCACGAACGACGTGGGGGATACTGCTTCGAGCAGAACACGCTCCTCCACGGGATTCTGCAGCACATCGGATTTGATGTCACGCCCATCAGCGGGCGCGTGATGTACCAGAAGCCGCTGGACCCGCTGCCGTCGAGGACACACCTATTTCTACTCGTGACGTTGGACGGCGGCGACTGGCTCGTCGATGTGGGCGTCGGCGGACTTTCACCCACCTCCGCTCTTCGTTTGGTCCTCGACCACGTGCAGTCCACGCCCCTGGAACGTCGACGCATCGTGAGCGAAGGAGCGTGGCGCGGGCTCGACCTGCGCGCTCCCGACGCCGTTCTGTATCACCAGGCCCTTATCGGGGACGTCTGGGAGAACGTTGCGCAGTTCACGCTGGAGAAGATGCACCCCATCGACGTTGAGCTCGCCAACTGGTACACGAGCACGCACCCTGGTTCACACTTCAAGGATCGACTCACCGTGGCGCGCTCGTACCCGGGCGGGCGCAAGACGCTCCTCAACCGTGAATTCAAGCTGCGGTCCCCTGGCGGCGAGGTCACCTCGCGCACGCTCGGGTCGGATCGTGAGATTCTGCACGTGCTCGCCACCGAGTTTGGGCTCGACTTTCCCGCTCACTCGCGCTTCGACTGTCCCGGGCTTGTGCAGTCCGTGTGACGTACCGTTGAGCCATCGTGTCATCGCGGGACTGCGGTGCCTCAATGCGGTGCCAGCCCCTGAAACGCTGCGCGTCGAACCCCCGGGCGTGTTCTGCTAAGGGACCCAAGAAGACGCCATGCAGAATCCTATTCCTTCCTCATTCTCCGTTTCGCGCGCCCCCGAGGGCCGCGTTGTCAGGGGACTCGCGCTCTCCCTTCTACTCGTTTCCGCAGCTTGCAGCAGCGGAAGCGACAAGACCGCGACCGCGGGTTCCGGCGGCGGCAACCCCATGGCCACCATCGAGGAAGGCCGTACGATCTTCCGTGAAGGCACGCTCGGCCTCGATCGACTCATCAGCGATGGCCTCGGACTCGACTCGGGTCTGGCGCGGGCTGAGTTCACCACGCGGAACGCCCTAGAGATCGGTCTTCAGCTGGACTCCCAGCGAATCCCGGCGACGGTTCTTCCCGGGCTCCAGGCTGATCTTAGTCTCGGTGGCGGGGCGCAAGGGGGCGATACGCCCACGCTCGACGACCCGAGTGTGTTCACGGAACTCCTTGAGCGCGGCGCTGTTGTCGGGCTCGTTGGGATGGACGTCGACGGAGCCGCAGGCTTGGATCTCCTCGGGAACGACCGACTGGGCATGAGCTGTGCACTCTGCCATAGCATGGTGGACGGGACTCTTTTTGACGGCTCCGCGGACGGAGCTGCGTTTCCGGGCTCCATGGGCGTCAGGATGGACGGCACGGCGCCCGCTGAACTCCGTCTCGGCGCGCTCTTCGCCTACGCAGATCGATCGCGCCTCCTCTATCCGTATCTGCCGCAGTCCCATCAGACCATCGGCGGCTTCCCGATCGCGCGCACGGACGCGTTCGTCTCGGCAGAAGCCACGGAGCTGGAGGTCGACGCTGTCCTCTCCGATGCAGGAGCGTTCCCGCCCGGGCTCTGGGACATGACCCCGGACGGCATCGGCAACCCAACCGTGATGCCCCCGGTCTACGACATTCGACCCGCGGCGCCCTACGGCATCGCCGGCGAGTTCCCCGAGCTTGTCGATGCCCTCAACGCACACGTGAGTCTCGGACTTGATCCGACGTTTCTGCTCACCAGCGGCGGACAGTCGCTGATGAACAACATCGCGCTAAGCATCGGAACGGAGATCGCGAACGAGTACGACGACATCGTGGCGGACACCGGCATCCTGACGCCCGTCGGCGGCTTCCCCTTCCTTGAGGCCGAGGCGACCTCTGTCTCCGGAACGCTGGAGAGTCCCGTCGGACTGCGCTTGGAGCAGGACGATCTGCGCGCGCTAGCCGTGTTCCTGCAATCGCTGGTTGAGCCGGGCAAGGCGGCTGGCGACGTGGCCTCTCGCGCACGGGGTGAAGCTGCCTACGACTCGGCCTGCGCCCAGTGCCACGGCGCGTTCGGAGACATCAACCCCCACGGGCTGATTAGTCTCCTGGACCTGGTCGTTCCGTACGCTCCCACGACGCTTCTAGCCCGCGGCTTCCCGTACAGCGACCTGCTCGACGATCGGCTCAAGACGTACGACGACCGCCTTGTCGTCTTCGATCGGTTGTTCTCAAGCGTCCAGGTCCCGGCCCAGGCGCGCGAGATCTCTGCGCCGCACCTGACCGGGCTACACTTGAGGAGCATGTTCCTCCACGACGGGTCCGTGGAGAGCCTGGATAGCCTGATGGATCCAGCGCGTGGCGCCGGTGCACCGCACCCATTCTTCGTGGAACCCTCCACGAGGCTGGACCTGATCGAGTTCCTGACGACCGAGTGAGAGCCTCTGGCTAGCGTCACGCGGCGGTTTCCGTCGCGGACGCCTGCGGGAGACGCGCGCTCTCGGCGTCCGTGCGTGCGCACGGCGGTGCGGTGGACATCGAGCGAACGGGGTCCTGGTTCCGCGGTGCGTCACCGACGATGGGGGGGCGAGGCGGTCCGAGGCTGTGCCTTGTTTCGACTGGCCGCAACGCGACAGGCCTTGGCGCGACAGGCCTTGGCGCGACTGGCCTCGACGTGACGGGCCTGGAGGCGGGGCCGATTCTCCGTCACGGATCCATGGGTGGTCCGAAGGTGAGCTTGGTGCCGACGTGGCATTCATTCATCGCTCCCTTCAGCTCTCCGAAGAGCCAGCCCCCATCCGCACCATGAAGTCAAGCCCCCTCGGCTTTGCGTTCCTCGCCCTTTCGTTGGCCTTTCAGCTCACCGGCGCAGCCCACGCACAGACCCTGAGCACCGGACAGACCCAAGGCCTCCCTAGCCAGCGCGCTATCGGTGCACCCTCCGGCCCGGTGAGCCTCACCGTACCCCTCGACGGATCCACGGTTGGATCGCCGACGGTGGATGTGCGTGGATCTCTGCTGAGTCCCTTCGACGCCCCGGGAACCCAGGTCCTCGTGAACGGACAAAGCGCCGTAGTGGAGCTGACCGCACGTGGGCGCGCCCGCTTCGTGCTCCAGAACCTTGAGCTCACGGCTGGCCTCAACGGAATCGTGGTCGAGGCAACGGCGCCATCGGGCGCCTCGCGCAGGCTCGATGCTTCCGTGACACTCTCACCGCTGAGCGGCAACAACGTCGCTCTACGTGGGAGGTTCGCTTACGTGGCCCGGGGCACTCTGGGGCTTGGGGTCATGGACATTCGCACGCGTACGTTTGTGACGATCCCTCCGCCTGCGGGCAGCAATCGCGTCGACGACGTGGCCGTTGCGGACGGGTTCCTGTTCGTTCTCGACGCGGCTGCCGGTGGCCGCTTGACGGTCATGTCCCTTGAATCACCCAGCCGACCCGCGTCCATCGGGACACCGGTCACGGTACCCGTGGGTCCCTTTGCGGGCGTCTCTGCGGGGGGCGGCCGAGTCGTGGTCTCGGGGGGCACCGGGCTCATGACCGTGAGGTCGTACGACGCCGCTGGACAGCTCTCAGCCTCCGCGTCGTCCATCGACCTCGGCATTGGACAGCCAGACGTGACCGTCTCCGAAGACGGAGGGCGGGCCTTCGTTTCGACTGACTTCGCGGGCACCGTCAGCGGCTCCGGGTTCGGGCTGACCACTGCGAGCCTGGGCTCACCACTCGCGATCGAGTCACGCACCGGGCTCCCGGGGTCTGGTTTCACCGCAGGGTTCCAGGCGCCGGCGAACTTCCCCATTGCCTCCGCGCGGTTCGGCAGCGCCGTTGTGGTGGCCCACGGGGGAGGGCTGAGCCGTGTAGACGCTCAGGGAGTCGTGCTCGGGTCCCAACCGCTCGGCTTTGCGGGTGTGAACGTGGCCGTTGCAGGGACGAGGGCGTTTGTCGTCGGCAGCAACCGAAGCCTCGCGGAGCTTGATCTCTCGGGCGCCGGCAGTCCACAGCTCGTGGAAAGCTCGCAGTTCACGGGACCCGGCGCGTTCACGGGGGTGGCGGCGAACCAGCGTTTCATCGTCATTGCAGCGAACGCCGGCGGACTCCGAGTCCTCAGTCGCTAGCCTGAAGCACCGTCGCAGGCCAGAGGATGCGCAGCCGAGCTCCGTGGGGTTCAGCGTCCTCGATGGTGACTTGACCGCCCATGAGCTCGGCGGCGCGCTTAGTCAAAGCAAGCCCCATTCCGGTCCCCTCTTCCCCGTGGTGCAGCTTGCGGAAGATGCGAAACGCCTCACGTCGATGCTCGACGGGGATCCCGGGTCCATTGTCCTCAACGACGATGCTAAGCATAGGACTGCGACCGTCGGTCTCCGCGTCCGTGATACGGATTTGGATGTGCGGATCGACCTGATTTCCGTGCCGCACTGCGTTTTGGATGAGGTTCCGGAGGCAGAGCTGAAGCGGCGCGGCGATGGAGAGGATCGTTCTGTCCTCGCCCTCGAGGGTGACGCGCACTTTGGGGGGGAGGTCCAGTAGCTCCAGAACGTCCTGGATGAGCGTGCCTAGGTGGAGCGTCTCCGCAATTTTCTTGTCGTTGCCGAGTCGTGAGTAGCGGAGGAGCTCCTCCAGGAGCGATTCCATCTTCTCGATGCGTTCGGAGATGAGCGAAAGATGTTCCCGTGACAGCGGCGGGAGATCATCACCACAATCGTCCCTGATCCAATCTGCGAGGTTGGCGATTCCCCGCATGGGGGACTTCAGGTCGTGGCTGGCCACGTAGGCAAACTCATTGAGCGTGGCATTGCGCATCTCTAGCGTCCCCATGGTCTGTTCTAGCTCGCGAGCGTTCTTCCGAAACACTTCGGCGGCGCTCGCAAGCCTCGCGACCTCGGTGTCGCCTCCGCCGCGAACCTCAACGTCTAGTTCACCGGTACTGAGGCGTGTGAGGTCATCGGAGAGCTGCTCCATCCGTCGGGCGATCCGTCCGCCCACGTAGAGCCATAGGATCAGGCCAGAGAGGAGAAGCGCGGCGATGAAGAGCGCCACCTGGATGCGGCGCGCCCGGCGCGCCTCCCGCAGCGCAGCCTGCCGTGAACGCGCGGTTTCGCGGGCGGACTCGTCTGCGAACTTCGCCGCGCGCGCTTGAAGCACGTCGGCTGACCGTGCCCCGGCTGCTACCGCTTCATCCACGCGCGCCGAGGCGGTGAGGAACTCTTGCTGACGGGCGAACAAGCTCGCCGGGTCGCCGCCCGACACGAAGAGAGATCCGAGTGCGCGAGCTCGCGCGGCACGGAGCTCTGGTTCCAGCAGGACAAGCATGGCCACGCACGCGCGGCGTTCGATCTCATAGCTGCGCTCGACGCGCTCAAGCCCCTTGGATCCAAGCTCCGGAACCACACGCAGCTCCGTCACCGTCGAGAGGATTTGGGCGCGCAAATCGCGGATCGACGATGCGTCCCCGCCCGTGGCTTGAACGCGAATGCGGTCTCGCTCGAGCTGATCCGTCAGATCCGCCGCGGCTGAGGCGAAGGCGGTGGTGCTCTCACGGGAAGATTCCCCGGCCCTGATCGCAGCCCTCTTCGCTTCGAGGATGCGAGACAGGTCGTCGTCGATCTGTTGCACGAGCCAAGCGAGGTCCTCGCTGCCCAGTCCCTCGATCGCCTTCATCAACTGGGCTTTGGCGTCGTCCAGGTTCGCCTGAGCCTGCTCGAGCCCTTCCAACGTCTCGACCCCCTGCACGGTGCTCGCGGTTCGGAGGAGTCCTGGTACCCGGACGCCCACTTCCTGCAGGGCGAGCACCCTCGGCAAGGTCGTCTCGTGGACGCTGTCAAGGTTCTCGCGAAGCCCCTGGAAGCTCGCATCCGATGCCATCATGGCGAGGGAGAACAGCGCTACGATGGAGAGGAACGCAAGAGTCAGCTTGCCGCGTAGACTGCGGTACCACTTCCACCCCTGGGTGGCAGCGGGGTCTGAGTGCGTCTTCTCCATGCCCAAAGAGCATACGAATCATCTCCCCAGAGTAAGCCCGTAGAATCTGGCCGATGGAGGCTCCGAGTTCACGGACAGTGAGCCGGGTCTTCCCATGACGGCAACGCCCACCGCCTGACGAATCCTGATGATCGACCGACGAACCCTGATGCAGGCCGCCCTAGCCGGCGCTCTCGTCCCCCGTACTTTCGGGCTGCAGACGCAAGAAAGCGCTCGCACTCCGAGCGGAGAGACGCTGCGAATCCTGATCCCCGAGGGTAGCCAGGCCAACCTTGAGCCGGTGATACTCGCCTTCAAGGAGGCCCGGGGCGTCACCGTCGAGATTCTGACGTGCGGAGTCGACGACGTCGCGACCGAGATGACCCTCCGTGCCCTCGCGGGTACGGCGGATTACGACATGGCGCTTCCCGCGACCTTCAGTCTGCCTGACCTGGCAGAGCTCAAGGTGATTCAGCCGCTCGACACGCTGCTACCGGAAACCCCTACCGGCGCTTCGGGCTCGCTGTACTCCCTGGGGGATCGTTACAAGGGCGAGACCTTCGGTCTCCAGACCGACGGCGACGTCTACCTGATGTTCTACAACCGGATGATGCTCGAAGACTCGTCGCTCCGTGCGCGCTTCGAGGACACCTTCCAGCGGGAGCTTGTGGTTCCTACGACGTGGGCGGAGCTCGACCAAGCCATGGAGTTCTTCCATGATCCAGAGAAGAACCAATACGGCGGGGCGCTCTTCCGGTCCCCCGGCTACATCGCGTGGGAGTTTTGGATCCGACTGCACGCCAAGGGCGTCTTCCCCGTCGCGGACGACTGCCGGCCGCTCATCGATTCTCCGGAGGGCATCGAGGCCGCCGAGGAGATGGTGCGCGCCTCGCGCTGGCTCTGCCCCAACGCAGACTCCGCGGGGCTCTTCGAGAACTGGACGACCTTTAGTGAAGGCGCAACGTTCTGCAACATCGGATGGGGCGGCTCACAGAAGTCGTTCCGTAAGGAGGATTCTCCCATTCGCGACGACGTGGTGGTTGGGCTCACGCCAGGGGGGCTGTTCGGGGGCAAGCCGATGCCACTTTCGTACTTCAACTGGGGCTGGAACTTCACGGTCTCGGCCGCCACGAAGCACCCACAGCTCTGCGCAGACTTCGCGGTCTTCGCGACGTCCGGTGACGCAGCCGTCGCGTC
Organism: uncultured bacterium; assembly: GCA_938030175.1. Classification (GTDB taxonomy): domain Bacteria; phylum Planctomycetota; class UBA1135; order UBA1135; genus Saltatorellus. The sequence goes on from CALHGQ010000076.1 coordinate 12,178, forward strand.
CGTGCGCCCCCTCGACGGCTTCTTCGATCCCTTCCTGGAGTCGCATTACCACGACGATGAGATCATCCGCGCCTACACCGAAGAGTTCTTAGATCGCCACCGCACCGCGATGGCCACGACGATCCCCGACTTCTACCTCGCGGGCCGGGGAGAGTACTTCGATCTCCTCGGACGCTTTCTCGCTCGCGCCAACAGCGGGAAGATCGAGGTGAAGGAAGCGCTCTCGACGGTGGCGAAGGGCTGGGAGCTCATCACCGAGCGCTATGGGCGTTCCAGCCAGGTCACCCAGTGGCAGTTCCTGAAGAGCCGCTACCCCGAGGCGGTGCGGAGCGTCCTGCGCTCTTCCTAGGGCCTCTGTACTTCGCGGCCGGTCGATCCTCGGCGGCCCTTGGTACGGACGGCGGTTCTCCTTGCAATTGGGACCCGCTGCCGCGACGCTGGCGTCATGGCCATCGTTCATGAGCTTTCCTGGTCCACGTCCCGCGCCCGGACCTTCGATTCGTGCCGCCGCAAGTACTACTACGACTACTACCTGTCGTGGCTGGGTTGGGGCCGCAATGCGGACCCAGAGCGCCGAAGCGCTTACCTCCTGAAGAAGATGACCCGTATGCCGATGTTCGCCGGGGACATCGTTCACCGCGCGATCGAGCGCTACTACTCGCGGCGCGACCAGGGACAGTCGTTCACGGCTGATGAGGCCATTGACTGGGCGGTGACCGAGCTGCGGCGCGGCTACAAGGAGTCGCGGGATGGCGGGTGGAAAGCCCGGCCCGCGAAGTCCATTCGTCTGGGCGAACATCACTACGGCGAGGCGCGTATCGATGAGCCATCCGGGGAAGCCGGGAAGTATGGCAAGCGCTACGTCGATCGCATCAAAGAGTGCTTGATGACGTTCTTCCAGGCCCCCGAGCTCAAGGGAGTGCGCGAGGTGGAGCCGGGCGATTGGCTCGCGTGCGAGGAGATGAGCACGTTCGAGCTCTTCGACACGAAGATCTTCGCCATCCCCGACTTTGCTTACGTGGATCGCCGGGCAGGCGCGGCGTCGGGGGATAGCGAGGACGGCGCTCCCGCCGTGCGGATCGTGGACTGGAAGACCGGCGCGCCGCGGGAGGCCGATCGATTCCAGCTGGAGGTCTATGCTTTCTACGCGCGCGAGCGCTGGAAGGTGGATCCCTTGCGGACAACGGCCGTCGATGCCTACCTCGGGGACGGTTCCCTGTCCGAGGTGCAGATCACGGACGAGGTGCTGAGTGGAGCGCTGGCTCGAATCGAGTCGTCCCTCACCGAGATGAAGGCAGTTCACTTCGATGCGGATGCCTCTAAGGGAGACCCCGAGGCCTTCCCCATGGTCCCTGAGGCGGAAGCACCCCGTGCTTGTTCCTCCTGCGGCTACCGAGAGCTCTGCGACCGCGTCTGAGCCCCTCAGAAGTTCACGGGGGACTTCGGGGCGCGAGGGGACTCCCGTCCGCCAGCGGGATATACTTCGCGCCGGGAGACGTCCCCGCTCCAAGCTTTGTCTATGCCTACCCATGCCCCGTCACTGGACCGCCCCTCGCGGGTCGCAGTCCTGTTGCCGACGCTGAACGCCGAGCCTGACCTCGATAGGTTGCTGCCGGCGCTTCAGGCGCAGACCCTTGCGGCGGCGGCAGAGTTCTTGGCCATCGACTCGTCGAGCGAGGACGAAACCGTCGCCTTGATGACGGATGCGGGGTTCCGCGTGGAGTCGATCGATCGCGCGGACTTTGGCCACGGCCGGACGCGCAATCGCCTGGCGGGACTCGCGTCGGCGGAGTTTCTGGTCTTCCTGTCCCAGGACGCCACGCCGACCACCGAGGCCTTCCTGGAGTCGATGCTGCGTCCGTTTGAAGACCCCACGATCGGGGGCGTGATCGCGCGCGTGATTCCGAATCCCGACGATGATCCACTGACGGTTCGCACGGTGCTGAGCTCCCCCGAGGCGAGCGAGGAACCCTCGACGCGGCGTTGGTCCAACCCAGAGGCATACGCTTCTATGTCCGGTTCGGAGCGCGCCGAGCTGCTCCGGTTCAACAACGTGGCGAGCTGCATTCGCCGCGAGGCCCTTGAGGCCATCCCGTTCCCTGAGGTGCCCTTTGGCGAGGACTTTGCCTGGGCCGCCCGGGCCATGGCCGCGGGCTGGGGGATCCACTTCGAGCCTACGGCCGTCGTGCACCACGCCCATCGCTACGGCCCCTTGGCCGCGTTGCGCCGTTACCGGACGGATGCGGTCTTCCACCGTGAATTCTACGGTGCGCGCGTCCGCCCCAACCTCTTCACCGTGGTGAAGGGCAGCCTCTACGAGATCAAGGAAGACCTGAAGCACCTCGGCGGGCTCGTCCGTCGCGAGGGTCTTCGCGCGCGGGGCTTGTTCCGTGCGCTCTTGATGTCGCCGCCGCTGCGCATTGCACAAACCTACGGGCAGTACCTCGGAAGCGTCGGCCGTGGCGGCGCATCCAAAGAGGTCGCCGCCTGGGAGGCTGCGCGCGCCCGGGGCGAGCTCAAGGGTCCCATCCATTCCGAGTCGCCCGTCACGTCTTCTTGAGTCCGCGGAGTTCCATGCCTTCGAACGAATCGAATCCAAGTAGCCAAGCGGCGACGCCTGGGGAGGTCCGCGTCTCGGTTCTGATGCCTACGTGGCAGGGGATGGAGTTTCTGCCGCGCGTGATGGCCGCCCTGTCCTCGCAGGTCACGTCCTTCCCCTGGGACTTCCGTGCGATCGACAGCGGCTCCTCCGACGGCACGTGGGAGTTCCTCACCGAGACCGCGGAGACGTTTCCTGTCCCGCTCGCTCTCGAGCGTATCCATAGCGTCGAGTTCGACCACGGCGACACGCGCAACCTCTTGGCGGCGCGCTCCCGCGGGGAGATCATGGTGTTCCTGACTCAGGACGCGATTCCCAGCGGCGAGGACTGGCTCGAGCGCTTCGTGCGCAACTTCGACGCGGAGAACGTGGGGGCTGCTTACTGCCGCAACGTCCCCAGACCGGATGCTGATCCCTTGACGAAGATCTTCAGCGAAGGGGACATGGGCTACGCCGCTGGCCGGCGCGAGCTGCGCTTGCCACCGGTGGACGAATATGCGGCGATGGGGCCCCACGAGCGCCGAGTCCTCTACAACTTCAACGACGTTGCGTCGGGATTCCGGCGTGAGCTTTGGCGACGTCATCCGTTCCCGCGGACTCCGTTCGGCGAAGACATCCTGATGGCGCGGGCGTTCCTGGAGGCTGGCTACACCGTGGTGTACGACGACGACGCCGTCGTGGAGCACAGCCATGACTACGACGCCGAGGAGACCCGTGCGCGGACGAAGGTGGACGCCGTGTTCAGCGCGGAGTGGCTGGGCCGGCTTTGTGTGGCGACCGCCAAGGACGCGGCCACCCTCACCGACCGGCTCTCCGCCGAGGACGGGCCCAAGATCGACGCGCTTGGGCTGCCAGCGGCGGAGACAGCGGCGCTCAAGAAGACCGGCAGGGAGCTGCGGAAGGCGACCTTTGAAGGGCTTTACGAGGGCAGTCAGGCCAAGCGCCGACGCAGTACGACCAAGATGCGCGAGGACGCCAAGCTGCGCATCCTCTACGTCGTCCACGGCTTCCCGCCCGACACCTGGGCTGGCACGGAGATCTACACCTACAACATCGCCCACGAGATGATGCGCCGCGGCCATGAGGTGACGATCCTCGCGCGGAGTGGCCCGGAGGGCGACGAGCCGGAGTTCACGCTGCGCCGCGAAGAGTTCCAGGGACTGCGGGTCATTCGCATGACGCACCGCCTGGAGTTCGCGGACCTGCGCGAGAGCTACCTGCGCAGCGGCCCCGAGATCGCGTTCCGCGAAGTCCTCGGAGAGGTTCAGCCGGAGGTCGTTCACTTCCAGCACCTCATCCACATGTCCGCGGGGTTGGTAGACATCGCCAAGAGCCGTGGCCTCGCCACTGTGGTGACTTGCCACGACTATTGGGGCCTGTGCGCGCGCGTGCAGATGATTCGCCCTGACGGTGCGATCTGCCCGAAGCATATGGGTAGCGGGTGCTACTTGTGCATCAAGGAGCGCAGGCTCGACCGAGTGGATCAAGCGGCGAAGCTCGACGGGACCGTTCGGGCCGGGAAACTGGTCGGCAAGATGGCAGAGCTCCTCAACAAGGTGGGCATCGGGCCCCAGGGGATGCAGAGCCGTGCCCAGGATTTCCTGCAGCTCCAGGAGCGCTCACAGGTGGTGCCCGCTGCGTACGCTGCCGCTGATCTTCGCATCAGTCCGAGCCGCTTCCTGCGGTCGAAGTACCTCGAAGAAGACGTCTTCGACCCCCACACGTTCCTGTACTCGGACAACGGGATGCGGACGGACCACGTGGAGGCCCTCGAAAAGACGGCTGACCCCGATGGCCGTGTGCGCTTTGGCTTCGTCGGGTCGCTCGTCTGGTACAAAGGCGGCGAAGTGCTGATCCGCGCGATGCGCAGGCTCAGCGAGGGGCCCCTCAAGGATCGCGTTCACCTGCACGTTTATGGGGGCTTCGATCCCGCGAAGGACGAGCATCACGCCGAACTTCAAGCCCTGAGTGAAGGAGCGCCGGTCACCTTCCACGGGCGCTTCGACAACAGCCGCCTCTCCGAGGTCTACGCCGACATCGATGTGCTCGTCGTACCGAGCGTCTGGTACGAGAACTCGCCTATCACGATCCATGAGGCCTACTTGACCAAGACGCCGGTGCTGGCCAGCAACATTGGCGGCATGGCGGAGTATGTGCGCGACGGGATCGACGGCTTGACGTTTGAGGTGGGCGACGAGGCTGACCTCGCGGCCAAGATGGCGCGTTTCGTCGAGGAAGCGGATCTGCTCCCCGCCATCGAAGCCTCGGAATGGATGCCGATCAAGACGATCGCCCAGAACGGCGAAGAGATGGAAATCCGCTACCTCGGTCTGACGACGATCGTTCGGGAGCCGCAGGCCTCCGGGGCGGAGCGGGAGCTCCTCATGGATCGAGCGGGTGCCGATACGGTCAAGCGTGACGGTGAGTGCGAGACCCAAGGGGCGGGGGACCTGCTCCTGCGCCCTGGTTCCAGCGCGGCGTTTGCGCTCCCCGGCGCCGCGTCTGCTGGCTCAACGACGAACCCTGAGGCAGAGCTTGAGGTAGAGCTCGCGTTCCTAGAGGGTGAAACCGCCGTGACGCTGGGGGGGAAGCTGAGCGTGAACGGCGCGGTCGTTGGCCGCCTCGAGCCCCATGCCACGCCCGGACCCGCTGAGGTCATCACGCACCAGTTCACCATTCCCCTTGGTGAAGGTCCCAGTCAGCTCGTCTTCCAACCCGAGGGCTTCGACGTGGGGCCCCTCTACCTGCGTGTCCGCAGAGTTCGACTCTACTCTGCGACGTCTTCGACTGCTCGCTCGCATTCTTCATCACCGATGCACGGCGCCGATGGCGCCCCGGCTGCGCGCGAGCGCGAAATCTAATGTCCGGCCCTGATACGAAAGACGTCGAGAAGCTGCTCGAGGTGAACGCCACCGAGCCCCTTACCGACTCCGAGCTACCGCGCGTTTCCATCATCATTCTGAATTGGAACGGGCGCCACCACCTGGAGCCTTGCTTCAAGACGTTGCGCGAGCTCGACTACCCAAAGGATCTTTTTGAGGTGGTGCTCATCGACAATGGTTCGGACGACGGGAGCCAAGCCGAGGCCCGCTCGAAGCACAGCTGGGTCAAGCTCCACGAAAACGAGCGCAACACGGGGTTCAGCGCTGGTTGCAACCAGGGGGCGCAGCTCGCCCGCGACGGCGACCTCGACCCCGAGGTGTTCGTCTTCATCAACAACGACATCCACGTCGACAAGGGCTTCCTGCGGGCCCTCGTGGCGCCCGTCGTGCGCAAGGAAGCCGTGGCTACGACCGCGAAGATGTTCTCGTGGGACGGGAAGGTGTTGAACTCCACCGGCGGCGGAATGAACTTCCACGGGATAGGGATCCAGCGGGGCTACCTGCGGGACCCGGACCCGAAGTACGACATTCCGCGGCGTACGCTGTTCGCCTGTGGCGGGGCCATGGCGATGGACGC
>CALHGQ010000077.1 GCA_938030175.1 uncultured bacterium
CCACGTCGACCACCTCCTCGCTGACCCCCCGTGGCCGCCATGGCCGCAGCGAACCCCGCACGACCTACCCCGATCTGCACTCATTCGATGACCATCGACTCCGGAACCCCCAAGAACGCCGCCCCGTCGCGCGACCCCCTCGAGCGCCTGAACCACATGCGCGAGCAGAGCCTCGTTGGCGGCGGTGAGAAGCGGATTGCCGCTCAGCATGGCAAGGGCAAGATGACGGCGCGCGAGCGCATCGACTTCCTCGTCGACGAGGGCTCCTTCACCGAGCTCGACCGCTTCGTGACGCACCGGTGCACGGACTTCCAAATGGAGGAGCAGAAGATCCTCGGCGACGGCGTCGTGACCGGCCACGCGCGCATCGACGGTCGCCCGGTGTACCTCTTCAGCCAGGACTTCACGGTCTTCGGCGGTAGCCTCTCCGAGACCCACGCGGAGAAGATCTGCAAGGTCATGGACCTCGCCCTCAAGGTGGGGGTCCCCGTGATCGGCCTCAACGATTCGGGCGGCGCGCGGATCCAGGAAGGGGTTCAAAGCCTTGGTGGCTACGCAGAGATCTTCTGGCGCAACACCCAGGCCTCGGGGGTGATCCCGCAGCTCTCGGGCATCCTCGGCCCCTGCGCCGGCGGCGCGGTTTACAGCCCGGCGCTGACGGACTTTGTGGCGATGGTGGAGGGCAACTCCTACATGCACATCACCGGGCCGGACGTCGTGAAGACCGTCACCCACGAAGAGGTGACGAGCGAAGACCTCGGCGGCGCATCGGTGCACAACTCCAAGTCGGGTGTCGCTCACTTCGCCTCCCCGGACGACAAGAGCTGCCTCTTGCTCCTGCGCAAGCTCCTTTCGTACCTACCCCTCAACAACGCGGAAGAGCCGCCCTTCATCGCCACGGAGGACCCCTCCGACCGCGAGGATGATGCGCTGAACTCCATCGTCCCCGAGGACCCACAGAAGCCCTACGACATGACCAAGGTCATCGACCGCGTCGTGGACGAGGGCTCCTGGATGGAGGTTCAGGAGGGCTGGGCCCGCAACATGCTCGTGGGCTTTGCTCGCCTCGGCGGCCGTGTCGTCGGCATCGTCGCGAACCAGCCTGCGGTGCTGGCGGGGTGCCTCGACATCGATGCCAGCGAGAAGGGCGCGCGCTTCATTCGGTTCTGCGACGCGTTCAACATTCCCATTGTGACCTTTGAGGACGTGCCCGGTTTCCTGCCCGGCACCGTCCAGGAGCACATGGGCATCATCCGCCGCGGCGCGAAGCTGCTTTACGCGTACTGTGAGGCCACCGTTCCGCTGCTCACCGTCATCACGCGCAAGGCCTACGGCGGCGCCTACGACGTCATGGCGTCGAAGCACATCCGGGCCGATGTCAACATCGCTTGGCCCGGTGCCATGGTCGCCGTGATGGGGGCAGCGGGTGCTGCGAAGATCATCCACCGCCGCGAGATCCAGGGGGCGGACGACCCCGCTGCGACCGAGAAGATGCGCGCGGACGAGTACGACGAGACCTTCAACAACCCGTACCGGGCGGCGGCCCGCGGCTTCGTCGACGACGTCATCGAGGCCTCCAAGACCCGTCCGTACCTAATCCGGTCGTTGGAGCTCCTCCGGACCAAGAACGAGAACCGCCCGGTCCGCAAGCACGGCAACATCCCCCTCTAGGACTCTCTATTCGGGGCCCTTCAAGCAACGCAGTCAGGGCTTCGAGGGGCGCTGCTCGATAGTCCGGCCTTCGTTAACGGGCTGCTAGAGCTCTTTTTGGGCGTCTAGGTGCGATTTCGGACCTCTGAGAGGCCGTTTCTGGCTTCTTTCAGGGCCTTCGCGGATACACCTTCTCTGCGCCCGGACTATTCTCTTCGGCTCGTCCGGTCGCCCGCGACCACCCGGCTCCACCGGACTCCAATCAGGGACAGCCCCGGCCCGCCCTCGCCGCGCGAATTCCGCGCCGCCACCAAGCATCATGGAACTCACTCTTCCCCAGCGCCTCCAACAGTCCGTCCAGGGCTCATTCCACAAGACCGCGCTGCTCCAAAAGCGCGTGCGTGAGCTGATCCGTGGCGCTTCGCCCCTCGTGGAGACCCGCGAGACGAACCCGATCAAGATCGCCTTCCTCGAGATGGAGCGCGGCCTCATTGAGCTGATTCCTGACGAAGAAGGCCAGGCGCCCCCGCCTCAGTAACTTCTCGCTTCAGTAGCACTCCACCGAAGCCCCCAAGGAGTCGGAACGACCCCATGACCGCTAGGCCGGACACCCGCCTTGCTCAACGGGGAGGGTGGATAGAACTCTTGCGCGCCCCAGCGTCCCTCTTCGGAGCGATCGCTCGGGCGCGCAGCTTCATGTACAACCGTCGCGTGCTGCCCTCCTACGAGGTCGATGCCGTGGTGCTGTCCGTTGGAAACATCGTGGCCGGCGGCACCGGCAAGACGCCGATGATCGTGTGGCTCGCCCGCGAGCTGGAGTCCCGTGGCCTCAAGGTCGGGATCGTGTCGCGCGGATACCGTGCGCCTTCATCGGAATCGGGGGACGAGGATCCATCAGGAAGCGGGAATCGCAACGACGAGGCCCGTATGTTGCATGACATGCTCCCCGGCGTCCCTCACGTCCAGGACCGCAATCGCGTCGCGGCTGCCCAGCGCCTCACAGGCGCCGGGATCGACGTAGTCCTCGTGGACGACGGATTCCAGCACCGGCGCCTCAGCCGGGATGTTGACATCGTGCTCGTCGACGCGCTGCGTCCCTTTGGGCTTCCCGCGCCGGAAGCGGGTAGCGGTGAACCCGTCGAGGCCTTCCTTCCTCGGGGACTCCTGCGCGAGCCCCTCTCCGCGCTCAAACGGGCGGACGCGGTGGTCCTCACGCGCGTCGACTCTGTTCCGAAGGACGTTCTTGCGCGCCTTGCGGACCGCCTTCGCTCGGAGGCGCCCGGCGTACCGATCGCCCACAGCACCCACCGTGCGGTGGGGCTTCGGGATGGGGGACAAGGGGGCGGAGCGCACTCACTCGCCGATCTCCGTGGGCTTGAGGTGGATCTTTTCAGTGGGATCGGCAACCCCGGAGCCTTTGAGCAAACCGTTCGGGACCTCGGGGCCACCGTCGTGGCGCACCGAGCGTTCGCGGACCATCACAACTTTGCGCCCGAGGATCTCGTGGGCCTTGGGGTCGAGCGGCCCGTGGTGACGACCGCCAAGGATGCGGCTCGGCTTGAGCTTCAGCCTGAAGTGGCGCGTCCCACCCAGCTCATGGTCCTCGACGTCGAGCTCGATGTCGTTGAGGGGGCGGATGATCTTCGGCGCATCCTGGACGCTCTCCCCGAGCCCACCTCCGCGCGTGTGCGCGCATCGATCCATGAAGGCCTCCACGGTTGACCCCCGCGAAGCCGCGGCACGGGTCGCCGCGCTGCCGAGGGTGACCCGCTTCGACCACCAGCCCATGGTGCCCCCGGAGGGCGGCTGGCCGGTGGAGTGTCCGCCGTTCCGGGACGAGCGCTTTCGGTCGCTGTGGCATCGCTTCCTCTACGTCTCGATGCGCGTGGCCCAGCGGTCGGTGTTCGTGATGCCGGGCTTCCTGCAGCGGGCGGTGATCGGGTCGCTCGCTTTTGGGGGCCGTATCTTTGACCGGCGGCACACCGAGGCGGCGCGCACCTACATCCAGGCTGCGCTGCCCGACGCGACGCCCGCCGAGGTCGATGTGCTGATCAAGAAGGGTTGGCGCCACCTTCTGCGGATGGCCGTGGTGTCCGAGGGCGTCAGCGACGCGATGATGGGCAAGCCCCTTGGGGAGCACTACGACGTCTACATGACACCGGAGGCCGAGGAGCTGATCGCGAGCAAGGCTTCGGCGATCTTCGTTTCCGCCCATGCCGGCTACTGGGAGGCCTGCACCCCCGGCGTGATCGGCCTTGGGCTCCCCGCCGCCTACGGCATCGGCAAGGCGCCGCGTAACGACTTTGTGGCCCAGCACATCCAGCGCATGCGCGAGGGCCAGGGGATGCGGCTCATCCCCCGGGCCGGCGCGATGTCCGCCGTGCCCTCGGCGCTGCGGGAGGGGGGCATCGTCGGCATGCTCCTGGACCATCGGCCCCGTCAAAAGCCGGTGACGGCGCCCTTCTTCGGGCGCCCCGCCGCCTGTGACCGCAGCGCTGGCGTGCTCCTGCGGCGGGTGAAGGCACCCCTCGTCTTTTATGGGGGCTACAGCGTCCAGGGGACCGATCCCCTCGACAACTGGCGCCTTGAACTGCGGATTCCAAGGGTGATCTTCCCCGACGAGCTGAGCGGGCTTAGCCCCGAGGAAATCGCCACCGTGATCAATCGGGAGCTGGAGGGGCTGATTCTCTACCGTCCTGATGAAGTCTTTTGGCTCCACGACCGATTCAAAGGTGCACCCGCACCCTGACCCACCCAACGATTTGACAAGCGAAGGACCCGATCTCCACCCGTTCCCGGCCATGCGGGACGTCTCGCTGTATCCCCTCGATACGCGCGAGAGCCTTGTGACGACCAAGGACTTTTGCTCCGTGCCCGAGCCCGTGGCTGGCTTCGAGGGATTCGTGGATGCGCTTCCGGACATCTACGCGGGAACCCACTTCAAGGATCTTGTGAATCGGATCGTGGCGGCGCGCCTCGCTGGCAAGCCCGTGGCGTTCGCCATGGGGGCCCACGTCCTCAAGGTCGGCCTCGCGCCGCTCCTGATCGACCTGATGGAGCGCGGGGTCATCACCCACGTGGCGCTCAACTCGGCGGGCGCGATCCACGACTTCGAAATCGCCACCGCCGGACACACTTCGGAACGCGTCGACACTCAGCTCCCCGCGGGCAAGTTCGGCTTCGCGGATGAGACGGGGCGCGGCATTGCAGAGGGAGCACGCCGGGGCGTCCACCCAGGCGAAGGCGAGGAGGCTGGCTTTGGGCGCGGGCTGGGTCGGAACCTCATCGACCTCAACCCGAAGAACGTTCACCTGTCGGTGCCCGCCAACGCGGTGCGGCTCGGCGTGGGCGTCACGTGCCACGTGTCCGTCGGAGCAGACATCGTCCATATGCATCCGGCTTGCGACGGCGCGAACCTGGGCGCCGCGGCCCTCGCCGACTTTCAACACGTTTGCCGGACCGTGTCGGAGCTGGGTTCCCCTCAGGGGGAGAGCGCAGGCCCCGGCGGTGTATGGCTGAACGTTGGCTGCGCCGTCATCCTGCCCGAGATCTTCTTGAAAGCGGTCAGTGTCGCGATCAACCTCGGCTTTGACCTAGAGAACATCACCACCGGCAACCTCGACATGATTCGCCAGTACCGGGCCGAGACCAACGTGGTCCGGCGCCCGCCTGGCACCGGGATCACGCTGGTTGGCCAACACGAACTCCTTCTGCCACTCCTCCGAATGGCGGTCCTCTCCAAGCTGCCGAACGGACGCGTCGGGTCCTGATCCATGCCAGACACTCAATCGCTTCTCGCCATTCTTGAGGGCGCCGGTACGCCGCGCGTCGTCATCATCGGCGACCTTATTATCGATCGCTACGTCTCGGGTGACGTCCGGCGCATCTCGCCCGAGGCGCCGATCCCCGTGCTGGCGGCTCGCTCGTCGGAGCTGCGCCTTGGTGGCGCAGGCAACGTGGCGGCGAACCTTCGTTCGATGGACGCGACCGTGGAGATCGTCGGTGTCGTCGGGGACGACGGCCATGGCCGCGCGATGATGGAGCTCTTTGATGAGTTCAAGATCGGGCACGCAGGCGTCGTCATGGACAAGTCGCGGCCGACCATCGAGAAGACGCGCATGCTCAGCGGCGTGCAGCAGATGCTCCGCGTCGACTGGGAGGACTCACGCCCCCTGGACGGAGACACGCTCACACGTGTCCTGGAGTCGCTTCGGTCCGCCATTGAGGGGGCCGATGCGGTCGTGCTCTCTGACTATGGGAAAGGGATGCTGCCCCCGAACGTGCTGTCTGCGGCGATCTCCGCATGTCGGGAGCGCGGTGTACCGGTCCTCGTGGACCCCAAGGGCACGGACTATTCGCGTTACTCAGGCGCGACGCTCATCACCCCGAACCGCAAGGAGGCCGAGGAGGCGCTCGGCTACAAGATCGACCCGCTGTCGAAGCTGCCGGAAGCCGCGGACGAGCTGATCCGCGTGGCGAACCTCGACCAGACGCTGATCACGCTCGGCGCCGACGGCATCTACTTCAAGACGAAGGACGGCAGCCAAGAGGGCCGAGTCCCGACCCAGGCGCGGGCGGTCTTCGACGTGACGGGTGCCGGCGACACGGTCGTGGCGCACCTCGCGTTCCACCTCGGATGTCGGGTCGACTTGCCTTCCGCGGTGACCCTCGCCAACCATGCCGCTGGCATCGTCGTGGCAAAGCTCGGAACGCACTCGGTGACGCGCCCGGAGCTCATCGATCGCCTCAGCCAGCACCTGCCCCACGAGGGCAAGGTCGTGGCGCGCGCCAACGTTGGGTCGGTCATCGACGCGTGGCGTGCAGAGGGCAAGCGGGTCGTGTTCACCAACGGCTGCTTTGACGTGCTCCATGCTGGGCACGTGAAGTACCTGCGCTTTTCCCGCTCCAAGGGCGATGCGCTGATCGTTGGCGTCAACGACGATGCGAGCGTCGCCCGACTGAAGGGGGCGAGCCGCCCCGTGAATCACCTCGAGGATCGCCTTGAGGTCCTGGCGGCCCTTGAGTTTGTGGACGCCGTGGTTTCCTTCGATGAGGACACGCCGAAGCGCTTGGTGGAGCAGGTCTCACCGGACGTGCTCGTCAAGGGTGAGGACTATGCGGGCAAGCTCGTGGTGGGGGCCGACTGGGTCGAAGCCCACGGGGGTCAGGTCGTTCTCGCGCCGCTCCTCGACGGACGCTCCACGACGAATATCCTGACCCGCGCCCAAGAGGGCGCGAGCGCATCGGGGGATTCGTAATCGGCCGCGGAGCGACTCTCTTTCTGCTCGCGCTGACCATTGGATTCGTCGGCGCGGTTTGTGGCATCGGAGGGGGACTCTTCGCGGTGCCGCTCCTGCACTACGGCTTTAGGCTTCCGCTGCGCCGAGCGGTCGCAACGGGCTTGTGCCTGGTGTGCGCGACCTCGATCGCGTCGACGTCGACCGAGCTCATGCACGAAGAGAGCGCACTCCTGTGGGAGGTCGTTCTGCCCCTCGTTGTGGGCGCACTCGCGGGCGCACAGTTCGGATTCACCCTTTCGAAGTACGTGAACGAGAGGGCGCTGAAGGGCGTGTTCACGTTCCTGCTGGTTGTGATCGGGCTCAAGATCCTTCTTTCGACGTCTGTGCCAGCGGCAGCCGCCGAGGTGAGCGGGAGCTTCGGCGTGGGGGGCACCGCCGGGATCGTGGGGCTTGGCGTTCTTGCGGGTACGCTGTCCCCGCTCCTTGGTATCGGTGGTGGGTTGATCGTCGTCCCTGCGCTGCTTCTCTCGATGCCGGAGATTGGCGGCAACGGGGCACGGGCTGCGTCCCTGGCCATGGCCTGCGTGACGTCGGTGAGATCGATCCAGCTCTACCTCAAGGAGCGCTCCGTGGACATGAGTGTCGCACCCTGGATCGCCCTGGGCGCGCTGTCGGGGGCCGTGTTGGGCGTGCAGTTCGCCCACCTGCCGGGGGCCTCGGCCATTGGTCAGCGCGTCTTCGGGGTCATCCTCCTGGTGACCGCGGTTCGCTTTGGCAAAGACGTGTTCATGGGGCCGGCTCCGACGGGTGACCAGCAGAAAGATCTCGCCAAGATCAGTTCTTGAGAGCCGGGCGGTGATTCGAAGCCCGTGCGGGGCGGATCGAGCTTATTCTGTTCGCTCCTGCCGTTAGACCGCGCCCCCAGAATCGCCCCGCGAACGCCGCTGCTTTGAACAAGACGCCCGAGCACATCGAACTCGAAGAACGGATCGTGTTCCAAGAGCACGCCCTAGAGAAGCTCAACCGCGTCGTGGCCGAGCAGCAGCTTGAGCTCGATGCCCTGCAGCGGGATGTGCGGGAGCTTCGCCGGACGGCGCGGGCCAGCGGTGACGGCAAAGAAGCCGAGACGCGGACCCTCGAGGACGATAGGCCGCCGCACTACTAATGAACGCAAAGGCCACGAAGAAGGCAGCAGAGTCCTGCTCGACGGCATCCGCCACGAAGGCCGGGCCGCGCAAGTCGAAGGCGACGCGCTGGCGCGCAGCGGTGCTGATCCTCGTCCACGTCCTGGCTGCGATTCATATCGCGCACTGGCTCTCCACGGGGCGGACCGTTTCACCGCTGGAGCCGTCCGAGGCAATGGACTTCGCGAAGTACTCGGTGGTGAACACCGGCCTCGTGTTCTTTGCGCTGACGATTCTTTCGACGCTGCTGCTCGGTCGCTGGTTCTGCGGCTGGGCGTGCCACGTGGTCGCCCTTCAGGACCTGTCGCGGGCTCTGCTGATCAAGATCGGCATCCGGCCTCGGCCGCTGCGCTCGCGCTGGATGGCGCTGCTGCCGATCCTCGCCGCGTTCTACATGTTCTTCTGGCCGCTGGTGTACCGCGTGTACATCCAGGATCCGCTGGCCGTGCGTGAGGTGGCCATGGCCAAGGAAGGGTTCTGGGATACCTTCCCCACGTGGGGCCCCGCGATCCTGACGTTCTTCGTCGCCGGCTTCGTGGCCGTGTACTTCCTAGGCGCGAAGGGCTTTTGTACCTACGCGTGCCCCTACGGCGCCGTGTTCGGGGTTATGGACCGCGTGGCCCCTGGGCGCATCCGCGTCACGGACGCCTGCAAGGAGTGCGGGCACTGCACGCTCACCTGCACCTCCAACGTCGACGTCAGCCGCGAGGTGCATGACTACGGCATGGTGGTGGATCCGGGGTGCATGAAGTGCATGGACTGTGTCTCCGTGTGTCCTGAGAATGCCCTGTACTTCGGACTCGGCAAGCCTGCGATCCTGGCCAAGCCGCGTCAGGAGAAGCGCCCGGCGCGCAAGCCGCTGCCGCTCGTTGAGGAAGCGACGGGGACGGTCGCTGCGCTCTTCGGATACTTCGCCGTCCGGGGCTTCTATCAGGAGCAGGGCTTCCTGCTTTCGGTGGGGGTGGCCGCGTGCTTCGCCTACCTGGTGATCCTGGCCGTGCGCCTTGTGCGTCGCAAAGACGTCAAGCTGCCGGGCCTTGTGCTCAAAGAGGGCGGCAAGGCCAAGCCCATGGGAGTGGTGCTCGCCCTCGGCACGCTCGGCGTGGCCGCCTGCGCTGTGCCCTATGGAATCGTTCCGGAGGTCAGCACGTGGCGCGCTTCCGCCGCTTGGAACCGCCTGGGCGATGCGCGTGGGCGCTGGTTCGAGCCAGGACGTCTTCCCTTGTCCGCGGAGGAACAGGAGGCGGCGAACGTGCTCCTCGCCAATGCGAAAACGGTGCGGGATCGCAGCGGTGTCCGCTCCCTAGGTAACACTGAACGCCTCATGTGGGGCGAGCTGTTCACTGGCAACGTTGCGGGCTTCGAGGAGCACATTGGCGAGGCCCTTCGCTATCGCCGTGCGGGCGTCGGGATCATGACGCTCTTGGCGGATGAGCTCCGTAGCCGCGGTGAAGTTGACCGGGCAGAGGAAGCGTATCGAGCCGTCTTGGATGCCCACCCCGACCAGATTCGGGCCTCTCTGCACCTGGCGCAGATGCTCGATGGGGAAGGAGACCGAAAGGGTGCCGAAGCCGTCATGGACGCGGCCCTCGAGGTCGACCTGGAGCTGCCCTCCGATAGGGCTCGCCTAGAGGCCCAGCGAGCGATCATTCGCTTCAACCTCCAGGACATGGATGGCGCGATCGTTGACCTGAAGAGCGCGCTCAAGAACGATCCTCTGCTGCCCGCCGTCCGCGACACCCTGTGGCGTGTCCTGATGGAGACCCAGCGGCCCGACGAGGCCATCGAGGTGCTGCGAGGGGGGATCGCACTGGAGGGCTCGTCGTCAGAGCTCCGTGCGCATCTGTGCCAGGTGCTCCTGGTGACGGGCAAGCGCGACGAGGCGGTGAAAGAGGCGTTGGCCCTGGCGTCCTTGGCCAACGGCGACGAGCGCCTGATGAGCGTGGTCAAGGCCGTGCTCAATCAGGCGGGCGCGACGGAAGAGCTCAAGAAGCTCTGATCCGCTCGATCCGACTTTTCTGAAGGGTTCCGAGGAATCGGCGACACTCATGGGCAGGGAGCCCTCGCTGGCCTCCCCTGAACCCATGACGCTCACTCCCTCGACCCCCGAAGACACC
>CALHGQ010000078.1 GCA_938030175.1 uncultured bacterium
GAGGGCGAGCCTCGCGGGGGCCTCGCGCAGGAGCGCGAGTGCCCCAGCGTCCTGCGGACGCACGGGACGGTGTGGGACTTGGCGGCGTGGGCCCGTGACGGCGACCGATGCAAGTGGAGCCGGACCGAGCGAATGCCGATACACGGCGTCGCGCCGTCACGCTAGCCCCAACCCACGAGTGCTCGCCGAACGAGCCGCTCGCACAGGCCGCTCGCACAAGCCTCCCGCAAAAACACGAAAGCCCCGGCGTCCAACGGACGCACGGGGCCATCTAAGTCATGACGACCTGTGCCAAAACGACTTGGCACAAGCCGATACCCGTCACTACTCGTCGTTCGCGCAGTCAGACGAGAAGTTCACGTTGATGTCTCCGTGGAAGCCCGCGGGGATCAACAGCTGGGGACCGTTCGTCGGTTGCTGGACAACCTGAACGTTCATCCAGCCCGAAGCGCCGTACTCGACGTTCTTGCCGCTCGCGCCCGGGCCGACCTGGAAGGCGGGTCCCATGCGGGAGTAGAAGAGTTCAGCGCCTGCGAAGAGCTCGAGACCAAAAGCCCGGCCCTCGAAGTTCTCGTAGTAGCGCCAAGCGGACGGATCCACGATGCCACCGGACTCCAAGTAGTACGGCGTGCGCAGCTCAAGCTTGGGGCTGCCCGTGGGCGGGTAGTTGTCCATGCCCGGATCCACGCGGCCGCTGAAGTCCACTTCCACGCGGAAGCGGCGGGTCGGGTCGCCGGGGCGATAGATGATGCCGGTCATACGAGCGGTGCCGTCGGGGTTCTCAACGAACGGCGCAGCGCCGTCAAAGACGAAGTCCGTACCGATACCGGGGAAGTAGAACGCGTGGTCGCCAGAGTTGGACGTCGCGTCAGAGTCGAGCATCGCGGGCGTGCAGCAGATGCCGCAGCCTTCGCCGACGTCGATGTTGAAGTCACCGCTGGTGATACCAAGGGCCGGGCCGGTGTTCGGCTGGCTCAGGATCTCGGTGTGCAGCCAACCCGACGCGCCCCAGTTCTCGTTAGCGCCGTTAGCGCCAAAGCCGACCTGGGTGCTCGGTCCCATGCGCCAGAAGCGCACGCGGGCCCCCTCGTGGCCACCGAGACCGATGAGCTCACCCTCGGTGTTCTGGTAGTAGCGCCAACGCATGAAGTCCGTCGGGCCACCGTTGTCGATGTAGTGCGAGTCAATGAAGTCGCGCTTGGGGCTGTTCTCCGGAAGGTCGTCGCCGTCCATGGGCGACGCGAGGCCGGAGAACTCAAGGTTGACCGCAAAGCGGCAGTCGCCGCCGGCGGAGTCAGCGAGGATGCCCGAGAGCGACGCCGTGCCGTCCGAGCGCTCGGTGAAGCTCGCGGGACCTTCAAAGTCGAACCACTGGGAGCCAACGTTCGCGAGGAAGAACGCGGTGTGGCCGGAGAGGTTAGAGATCTCTTGGTTGCGCAGTGCGCCGATGGCGCACATGGAACAACCGTCCATGAGGTCGAGGTTGATGTCGCCACGGGCGAGTTCACCCGGAAGCGAGATACCCGTCGTCGGCTGATCGATCAGCGTGACGTCCAACCAACCCGCGGCGCCAAAGCCGTGGTTCTTGCCGTCAGCGCCGTCGCCGATCTGGAACGCCGGGCCCACGCGCTCGACGTGCACCTTGGCGCCAGCGAGCTCGTCGAGGCCGATCAGGTCGCCGCCGAACGTCTCGTAGTAGCGCCAAGCGTCGGTGTCGATCGGACCACCTTGGTCCGTGAAGCTAGCCGGGATGAGTTCCTTCTTCGGCGAGCCTGAGGGCGGGTAACCCGCCTGGCCCGGATCGACGCGACCGGACATGTCCACCGTCGCGCGGAAGCGCCAGCCGGGACGAGTCGGGCTGAAGAGGATGCCGCTGAGCACGGCCGTGCCGTCGGACTTTTCGTCGAAGGACGCACCCGGCTCAAAGAAGAAGTCGTGGCTGATGCCCGGCAGGTAGAACGCATGTCCACCCTGGTACTTAGCCACTTCTTCGTCGTAGACGGCAGCGGCGGCGCAGGTCACGCACTCGTCGCCGAGGTCGATGTTGATGTCGCCCTTGGTGAGGCTAGAGGAGAGGTTGGGACCCGTGTTCGGCTGATCGACCACGGTGACGTTGAGCCAACCGCAAGCGCCGTAACGCTGGTTCTTGCCGTTAGCGCCGCTTCCCACCTGGAAGGCGGGGCCGCGGCGGTCGATGCGAAGGCGCGCGCCGCGCATGCGGCCAAGGCCCCGGATTTCACCCAGGGTGTTGGCGTAGTAGTGCCAGCCGTTCGGGTCGACGGTGCCGCCGTTCTCGACGTAGGCGCTCGACTGAAGCTCTTGCTTGGGGCTTCCGGGGGGCGCGTAGCCAGGTGCCTGGGGGTCGATCCGGTCCGCGAAGTCAGCGCTCACGATGAACGTCAGCGTCGGGTCCGTGAGCGAGTAGATGACGCCGTCGAGACGCGCACTACCGTCAGCACGCTCCACGAAGCTCGCGCCAGGCTTGAAGACAAAGTCCTTCGCGAGGCCGGGGAGCCAGAAGGCGTGGCCAGCGCTGTAGCGGGCGACGTCGTCGTCCCGCTGGGCTGCCATGGCGCAGGAGCTGGTGCCCGAGCCGTCGAGGTTGATGTTGATGTCGCCGCCGGTCGAAGCGGGGAGCGTCACGCCCGTGGTGGGCTGAGTGTCGACGACCGTGTTGAGCCAACCGGCCGCGCCGTTGCGACCGTTCTTGCCGCTGGCACCGATGCCTACCTGGAGGGCAGACCCGCGACGGGAGACAGAGAGTTCTGCACCGGTGAATTCACCGAGGCCCACAAGCGTGCCCTCGAAGCCCTCGTAGTACCTCCAGGAATCGGGATCGATCGTACCGCCGTTGGCGAGGTAGGAGTCACTGTTCAACTCAAGCTTCGGGCTTCCGGCCGGCGGGAACGAGGCTTCACCCGTAGCGACGCGGCCCGAGAGGCGCAGGTCCATATGGAAGGAGCGCGAGGGGTTGCCGAGCTCCACGAGGACGCCGGCGAGGCGGCCGGTGCCGTCCGGACGCTCCGTCAATCGGCCGCCCGCGGTGAAGACCATCCGCTGGGAGATCCCGGGGAGGCTGACGGCGTGTAGGTGGCCGCTGCTGTGGAACGGCTCCTCCGACTGAGCAGCGGTGGCACGGGCCACCGTATCCGCCTGGAGGGTGAAGGTGAGGGTGGAAGCTCCGCCTGCTGGAATGTTCGCTCCGCTCGCGCGGTGCCAGAGAAGGCTTGCAAACGCCCCGTAGTAGACGTTGACGCCGTTGGCACCCTCGCCGATCTGCAGCACAGTGTCGGGCTCAAGCTCGAGCGTCAGGTCGGTCCCGTCGAGGTCGCCGAGCCCGTTCAAGGTGCCTGCGAAGCGTGCGTAGGCCACCCAGAGGTCCGGATCGATCAGCCCGCCCTGGTCCTTGTAGGCGGTCGGGTCCATGTCGAGGCTGAACGCCGCGCCCTGGAGGTCCGCTGCGAAGCGCCTGTCGACGGCGTGGAGGTTCAGCTCGAAGCGGCGTGCCGCGTCGTCGACGTCTGCGAGCTCCGCCATCAGGCGGGCAGATCCGTCTTCGTAGTCCAGCCACTGCTGGCCACCCACAAACACGAAGGTGCCGTCGATGCCCTCCAAAGAGAGCGTCGTGGCCTCCGCTGCACTGATCGAATCGTCGACACGCGCGTTGGAAGGCACAAAGGCCGACGTCACTTGCGGTCCGGGGTCACCGGGCTGCGTGTTGGTCGGGGAAGTGGACGTCGACCCGCAGGGGACGCCCATGAGGATGATGCCGGTGAGGGCACATCCACCGAGAACCAAGCCGAGGGGACCGCGGCTACTGTTGAACATTCCAGGGGTAGTCATCCCCCGGCTATCGAGATCCGAGCAGAGAAGATTGAGTTTCAAGCCGGAAATCAGTTCCACCTAACGGCGGTTTCACCTTCCCTTACATCTCGAACGCTAGACCGTTATTCGGCACGACTCGGGCCATCGAATTGACTCGGACATTTCCTGATCTGGGGCGGTTTCGACTTCTCCGAGAGATAAGTGCGCCATCCCGGACACCTCCTCGTTGCCTGGAAAGCATCCCACGAACGAGGTTCTCATCGTTTCATCATAATTGTCACTATCATTTGGGGAACACCCCCCCCTTCCACCCTGCCGCCAGTGACCAGCTTGACTATTACCACCTCTCCCCACGTGGATCGCAACCAAGAGAGTGCCGGCCAAGAGCTCCGCTCTCGCGTCGAGCAACTCGGCGCGAACCTGGCCGAGTATCTCTCCGCGCTCGTCGCCCAAGTCCCGAACCGCCCAAGCGGTCCGCAAGCATTGGGCCGGGCCCTGAACATGACTACGGTCACGGCAAGTCGCTTGCTCAAAGCACTCGGCCAGCCGAACCCCATCGCGGTCTTGCAGCTGCTGCCTGGTCCGAATCCTCTGCGCAAGATGGTGGATGCCGCGGCTGCGATCGGAACGCCGACCGAAGTGTGCGAAGCAGCAAGAGTTCATGTGATCGCCTTCGACGACCTGATCAGGGACGAAGCGGGCGACCGAGGCTCATTGCGGGCCATGCTGAGCGCTTGGCTGCCCGAGGACCGCGCCGAGTTCGAGGGTCAGCGTAGGCAGACGATCTTCAAGGCACTGAGTGAGCTCGAGGGCGTCGCCTGTGAGTTTGAGCTCTCGACGATTCTGTTTGCGCCGTCAGAAGTGACGGGCAAGGTCAACCTGGTAAGCCTCAAGTGCCTCCTTGGCATCGACCGAATTCGCCCGGACGCTCCCGTCAAGCTCGGTACGCGGCGACTCTCGACGGATGGCGATCAGGAGGACGATCGTGTTCCGCTCAACCTCGACGGTGCGCCTGCGCTGAGCGACCTTGACGCAGTTCGACTCGACGGATTCTGCAACGCCCCCCCCGCACCGCTTGTGGCGCGCCAGTACGGCCACCATGTGGAATACGCCCTCGGCCCCACCGGTTTCGGTCGCGATTCGAAGGTAGACCTCGTCATTGGTGAACTCACCCGTGATGAGCCGATGACGCGCAAGCCCAACACGGATCGCCCGCCGTACTTCTTTACGGTGCCTGAGATGCCGACACGCAACGTCGTCTTCGATCTCATGGTGCATAAGGATCTCTTCGAAGGCGCGACGCCGAGCCTGCTTTATTACGACACGTCGTCCCAGGGGCCGGCCATCGCTGCCGACCCCGCGAGGGAGCTCGACCTGCGCTATTGCCCGGAACCTCTTCAGGAACTAGGCAGCGGTATCCAGCGCTCGAGGCTTCTGGAGTTCCCGCGTTACGTTTCGCTCCTCGAGCACGTGGGTGAGAAGCTGGAGTGGGACCTGGAGGACTTCGAAGTCTACCGAGTCCAAATGAGCTACCCCATGGTGGGACGCCAGATCACCCTGGCGTTCACCGGCCAGCCGTCCGAGTAGATTCAGCCAGCGGAGCCCCCCTTGGGGCCATAAAGGGGTACCGGAAAACGTATCCGCCGGGGAGGATGGGGGTAGCGGCATGTGGCCGCCATCCCTCACCCACCGGATTCTATGCTGATCTATTCGCTGCTCCTTGCCGTTCCCCTTCCTCTCGTCACCCAGGGCATCGCCAGCGAAGCCGGAGCGGAGGCGACAGCCGCCGCTCCCACCGCTGGAACCATGACTGCGGCCGATCCGGAGTTCCCGGCGGCGGAGTCCCCAGCGGCGGAGTCCGAGGAACGAGCGACGCCGACGATCTACGACGTCCAGCTCAACACGTTCACCGAGAGCAGCCAGGACAACGTTTCGCTCGGAGAGGGACCGGACGGAACGCTGGTGACGGTTTGGCATAGCCGCCGGCAGGAAGCCGGGACCTACGGCATTCGCGCTCGACTCCTCGACTCCGACGGAGAGGCGCTGACCGGTGAGGTCGCGATCAACGAAACGACGGAGGGAATGCAGGTCGAGCCGAGCCTCTCGGTCGATCCGAGCGGGGCGACGTGGTTCGCCTGGGTTTCCCGCGGCCAGGACGGGAGCGGCGATGGCATCTACGCGCGCCGCTTCTCAGCCACGCTGGAGGGCGCTACGGCCGAGCTGCGGGTCGCCGATGCCGTGGAGGGTGACCAATCCGAACCATCCATCGTCGCCTTGTCGGACGGACGTGCGCTCTGCGTTTGGTCCGGACCTGTCGCAGCGAAAGAAGAGTCGGGCCAAGGGCGCGCCATCTTCGCCCGCGTCCTTGGTGCCGACGGGACCCACGCCGGTCCGCCGGTGATGCTGACCGGTGGCGCCGAGTTCGGGTACCGAACGCCCGCCGCGGTGGCCTTCGAGAACGGGGCCATGGTCGCGGTTGCGGCCCACAACCAAGAGGGACTGCCCACGGGGATCTTCGCGATCACGGTGGACGAAACGGGTCAGGGGAGCGACCCCATGCGTATCGACGGCGCAGCCCCCGGCGCACTCCCGGTCGAGCCCACCCTGAGCGCCACCGAAGGTCGCGTCGCATTCGCATGGCTCGAGGCTCAATCGGGCGACGCAAGCGGCGAGTACTCCATTCGTTGGCGCAGCCTCATGGCAGGGGCCACCGAAGCAGCCGCTGATGCTGCGGAGGAAGCGACAAGCGCCGCAGCCGCTCTCTCCCCCATCCAGCATGTGGATGCGCCGGAGCCTGGTTACACGAGCGGCCTCGCTGTCGCAGCCCGCCTCGATCAAACGGCCCTCTTTTGGAGCCGGTACCTCGCGGATGAGAACGGAACACCACGCCTCTACTGCGCGTACAGTGGAAACTCGGACGACGGCGAGCCCATGGGTGAAGCCAAAGAGCTGCTCCCGGCCTGTCGCGCGACGAAAGCCGAAGCCGGCAAGCAGGCCATGTCCGTGGGCGGCGCCGGACAGCGCGCACTCATCCTCGAAGACGGTCGCATCGCAAGCGTTTGGCACGGCGACGCGGGACTCGACGACAAGAGCGGAGCGCACCTCTCGCTGTTGGCGCTCCCCGGTAGCAGCCACAGCCCCCGGATCGTGGCGCGCATGGAAGCACGCGCGCAGAACGAGGAGTCCCCGTTCCGCGGGACCGCGGGGCCAGCCCTCGCCGACTCTCCTTTCCGCCCTCTCCGGGTGGCAGGTGTCGCCCCTGCGCCCCACGAGCTTCCCTCCTTCGATCCCAAGAACGTCGCGAAGGATGACGGTGACACGGAGGTCCGTCGCTCCATCCTCGGTGGCGACATCGACTTCCAAGGCTTCACCTCCACCGGCTGGACGCCGCCTGACCCGGAGATGGCGGTTGGCATGAACCACATCGTGGCCATCGTGAACGGTGGCATCCGCTTCTTCGACAAGCAGGGAACGCTGCTGTTCAACGACCAGATCGAAGGCTCGAACGGGTTCTGGGGCAGCGTCGGCGCGACTGGATTCGTGTTCGACCCCGAAGTTGTCTGGGATCCGCACACGGACCGCTTCGTTGCGATCGCCGCCGAGCGCGACGGGCCCAACTCCTATTACCTGCTGGCCGTTTCCGACGACGGAGACCCCAACGGAACGTGGGCGAAGTACAAGCTCGACGTGACGCCCATCATCGGCAACAACATCGACTCCGTGAACCTCTCGGTCGACAGCCAGGCCATCTATCTGACGGCTGACTTCTTCAGCCCGACGCGCTACTTCATCTACATCGTCGACAAGGCTTCGGTCTTGAACGGCGGCACCCCGGTGACGACGAACACAACGATCACCGGAAGCCACTCCATGGGCGCGCCGGTGAACTACGACGCGAACGCGGACTCGGCCTACTTCATCTTTGCGCCTGAGTCGTCGACATCGAGCAACATCCGGATCTACGCGGTCAACGATCCGCTCGGTAGCCCGTCGGTCCAGAGCGCGACGGTCCCTGTCCCAACGTACGGGCAGCCCCAGGACCCACAGCAAATGGGCACGAGCAGCCGCCCGAACCTGTTCGAAGCGCGGTTCTGGAGCGCGGTCCTTCGCGACGACAAGCTCTGGGCGACGCACCACCAGGGTTCGCCAGCCGTCCAGCGCTGGTACGAGTTCGACCTTCAGGGTTGGCCCCAGTCAGGGCAAGCACCAAACCTCGTGCAGTCAGGGGACGTCGACACCCCGGCGAACGCCTCGACGTTCTTCGGCAGCATCTGGGTGGATAGCGCTGGCACGATGGCACTGACCTGCGCGATGTCCTCGGCGTCGACGTTCATCTCCATGGTGCGCACCACGCACTCGGCAGGTTCTGCCCCCGGCACGACCCAGCCCCTGGAAACCATCATCACCTCCACGAGCCCGGAAACGTCGGGCCGTTGGGGCGACTACAGCGCAACGAACGATGACCCCGCGGTGGCCGGCCGCTTCTGGGGGCACCACGAGTATCGCGAAGCCGGTTGGCGAACCCGCGTAGCGAGCTACACCGCCTGCAACGGCGGAATCGACAGCTACTGCACGACGAGCCCGAACTCGGTGGGTTCCGGCGCGGTCAT
Source organism: uncultured bacterium (assembly GCA_938030175.1). GTDB lineage: Bacteria > Planctomycetota > UBA1135 > UBA1135 > Saltatorellus. The sequence continues at coordinate 8,436 of CALHGQ010000078.1, forward strand.
CACCGCGACCGGATCGACGAGCATCGCGCTCAACGACCTCGTGCTTGAGGCGAACGGTGCTGCCCCGGGCGTCTTCGGCGTCTTCTTCTACGGCGACGCCCAGGCGGCGGCGCCCACGGGGGACGGGGTGCGCTGCGTAGGCGGCAACCTGTTCCGACTGGGAGTCTCCCAGTCCGACCTGTTCGGCCGCTTCTTCCTGCCGCTTGACGTAACGATGCCCCAGTCCCCTGCGGCTATGATCACGGCCGGTAGCACCTGGAACTTCCAGCTCTTCTACCGCGACGTTGTTCCAGCCGGCTCCGGGCTCAACTTTAGCGACGCCATCACAGTTCGGTTCTGTGACTGAGCGTTAGCACCTTCGCCGGCGCCCCTCTCCCCGTAGACGATGACCATTCCACCTCTCCGCCGGCTGTCGGCCCTGTTCCAGCGTCCTCCGATCTACGTAGGCCTCCTCCTTTGCACCACTGTGCTGTCTTTTGCCATGGGCAAGACGGCTCCGGTGCAGGAGGAAAAGCCAGCGCCGGTGAAGAAGGCCGAAGAGGCTGCTGACGAATGGACCCCCCTCTTCAACGGCAAGGACCTCAAAGGTTGGACGCCAAAGTTCGCCGGTCACAAGCTGGGGGTGAACTACCTCGACACCTTCCGAGTCGAAGAAGGGCTGCTGCGCGTGGTCTACGACAAGTACGAGGACTTCGGCGCTAAGTTCGGCCACCTGTTCTACGAGGAGCCGTTCTCGTCCTACGACCTGCGGGTGGTTTACCGCTTCCGCGAGGGCCAAGTGCCGGGCGGCCCCGGCTGGGCGTTCCGCAACAACGGCGTGATGGTCCACGGTCAGTCAGCCGAGAGCATGGGACTCGATCAAAATTTCCCGGCCTCCATCGAGGCTCAGCTACTCGGGCAGAAGACCGGGGCTGGGGAACGCTCTAACGGCAACCTCTGCACCCCCGGTACGAACGTCGAGATCGGCGGTGAGGTGAAGCTCGATCACTGCATTTCGTCCAAGGGGCCAACGAGCTACGGCGAGGACTGGATCACCTTCGAGCTGCAGGTTCGGGGGAACCAGTCGATCCGCCACAGCGTGAACGGCAAAACCGTCATGGAGTACCAGCGGCCTCAGCTAGACCCCAGGGACGCGGACGCCAAGAAGTTGATCGCCGCGGGAGCCAAGATCCAATTGGATTCAGGGACGATCTCGATCCAGGCGGAAAGCCACCCCATCGACTTCAAGAGCATCGAGATCCGGCCCATAGAGAAGCCAGTGGAGAAGCCCGCGAAGAAGGAGACGAAGAACGGCGGCAAGGACTGAGCGCTTCTGCTCGTGAACGAAGAAGGCCCGGCGCGAATCACTTCGCGCCGGGCCTTCTTCGTTCGAGACTCAGCTCAGAACAGCGATCACAAAGGGATCAGCCGCCGAACTGCTTGAGGAAGTCCTGGGCGAGGGTACCGACGCCTTTGGCGTTGTCGGTGAAGCCCTCAACGGCGTCCATCTGGGCGGCCGGTGCAAGGGACTTGAGCTGATCAACGTTGATGCCGCCCATGTCGGAGAGCTTCGAGCCGATCGCGCCAAGCGGGTCGCGCATGGCCTCGGAGGCGCCAGCGGTCATGCCCTTGACGGTGTCACCAAGGCTGGTGGCCTGGGAAGCGTACTCCTTGAGCTGGCCGAGGGCGGTGCCGTCGACCATGCCGCCGAGCTTGGACTGCCAGTTCGAGATGTTCGTCGAGAAGCCGGTGATGTCACCGAGAGCGCTGGCGAGGGGGCCACCGATGCCGCCGGTTGCGGCGCAGCCGGAGAACGAGAAGGCGAAGAGGGAGAGAGCGACTGCGGACAGTGCGCGGAGAAGGTTGGTCGACATGAGAACGTGGGTTCGTTGGGGAAAGTTCAAGGGCGGGGACGACCCTCACGGCTCGGGCCGGTCGGCGGCCCCTGATTGCGCGAATAGGATAGCGAAGGGGGATGCCTCCCGGGCAAAGCCTATTCCCCTAAGAACACTCAAAACCACGCCAGATGAGGTGTGCTATCGGATTCGTCAGGAGATATCGAGCGTGAAGAAGGCCAGCGCCCCGAGGGCGAGGCTGACCATCATCCCGATGGAAGTCGCACGGCTCGGGCGAGCGAGGAACAGGATCACCGGAATCAGGAGAGCGTTCACCGCGATCAAGAACCACATCGTGCTCGGGTTCCCCCCGTAGAGGGTCGCCACCACAAACGCGTCGCCGCCGCCTTCGAACCCCTCAGCCATCCACGGTAGGCCACGGGCCATGTCGATCGAGACCACCAATCCGATGAAGGACTTGCCGAGGTCTGAGAGGGCGAGCTTGGTGGCTCCAAGGAAGGGCTGTCCGCGACGCATCACCGCAAAGGCGTACTCGCGGCCCGCGATGAGCCCCAGGAAGACCCATGTCGTCGACATCGGGATCTTGCTCTTCTCTTTGAAGTAATAGAGCAGCATCGCAAAGGTGAAGTCGATGATGGTCGCGGAGCGAATGTCGGAGACCGCCGTCTTCGAGCGCAGGACCTTTTGGACTGGGCCACCCTGGTTCGCAAACGTCAGCGCCAAGAGACCAAGAATCACCCCGAGGCCCGTCAGCGCCTCGATGGGCGTGAGCTGTCGCGGCAAGAAGACGAAGATGTTGGCGAAGTCCTGCATCAGCCAAACGGACCAGAGCCAAGAGGTAGAGATCCACTGCAGCGCAACCCAGTGGCGGCGGCGCTGGCTCGCCTCGTTCTCCTGAAAGTGCTTCTCCAGAGTCCTCGCGAGGAAGAGGTAGAGCACAAGCCCGACGGAGAACGCGAGGCCGTATCCGATCAGCGACTTCTTGATCATCGATCCGAGCCCGCCGATCGTCGCGAAGATCGCGAGGACCATGAAGCTGGTCGACACGGGAATGCCGAACCGCGTGATGATCAAGAGTCCCAGGGCTGGCAGGACATGGAACCACTCCACCTTGAAGACCGGATACTTGTCCTCGTTGTCCAGCCTCCCGAAGGAAGGATCTCCCACCCCTGGAAGCACCTGGCCCGCAGAATCCACGAGTTCGCCATAGCTCATCGCGTAGCCGTACACGAACGTCGCTACCAGAATGGCGCCGGCAAATCCAAACAGCACGGTCCAGTGGAACCGCTGGTTGGAATGGATGAACGTCCCGAGGGTTTGGAGCGCGTCGTTCCCCACCACCGCGTAAGCGGCGAAGAGAAAGCCGAGGGCTGCCCAGACACTAATGTCAAACAAGATGAGATTCGCCGTGCGACGTGGAGAGTCCCGGGGGAAGGATAGAGTGCGCGTTGGCTCGGGAAGCCTAGCAGCCACTGCCAAACCCATCGGGTCCATCTCCCGTCCTTAGGGCAAAACCTGCTACGGCTGCCAACCTTTGACTCGTCCTTGATGAGCCGCCAACGCGACCCCAGCCCCAAGGGCAAGAACGGGCACGGATCGGGATCCCTCCCCGTGAAGCGAGGGGAGAACGAGTAGGGGTGCCGGGACTCGAACCCGGACGGCCGAAGCCTTCGGATTTTAAGTCCGATGCGTCTACCAATTCCGCCACACCCCCATGCCGGCCGCCTTCGTGGAGCAAGTGACTTGCTCCACACAGCGCCGATCTGGACGGCATCCTACGCGGATCCGTGGGCGCCCGCGCGGTCCTCTAGCCGATTCTGATCCGGCTGGGGCCACCTTGATAGGGGCCATCAGGCTGCGAGCCCCCGGAGTCCCCGCCGCCGCAGCTCCCAAGAGGGCGGCTCCCTTGAGGGCCCGCCCGCGCCGGCTAGTCGAGGATTGGCGGTACCGCGGCTTCGAGAATCTCGACGAGCTCTGGGTCCATGAATTTGTAGTCGTCTGGGATCTCCAAGACGTGGACAGCCTTGTACTGCATGGCGCGAGGGAACTGCGCCGCTAAGCGGGACCGGTGCTTCGTCTCCATGACAAAGATCACGTCGACCCAAAGAATGTCGGCCTGTCCAACGGTGCGCCTCGCGCGCGGGCTCGTGCCCCCCGATCGAACTTCCAGGTCGGGGGATCGGGAGAAGACCTTCTCCGCCGTAGGGCTACGCAGCTGATTTCGGCTGCACACGAACAGGATTTTCGTGGTCAATCCGTTGCCCCATCGGCATCCGAGTCGACGTGCTCTGCCAGGACCTGACGCTCGGTCTTCCGGGGGTAGTCAATGCCAAGCTGCTTGGCCCTCGCGAGCTTCTCCGAGCGCAGGTACAGGAACCTCCACTTCTTCTCGCGCGGTTCGTCGCCACGCTGCATCCGAAGCACTTCCGCGTTCTGCGCCTGCTGCCTCCTTGCGCGATCGCGCAACCGCCACTTCTTTCCAATGCTCATGTTCGAGTCTCCGCTCGTTGGCCTCGACCTCAAGCTTGGCCGACGCAGCGTAAAGCCGCGATAGAAATTCTGCCCAGCCGGCCGTAACTGCCCACCGAAGGGTTCCGGACTGGCCCCGGGCGCTTGGCCTCGCGCACCCTGCTCCGGCCAGATCCAGTCGACGGCCCGCTGAGACGGGAACGTTCTCCAGGAATTTCCGTAGGTTCAAGTGCGCGCTGCCCATCACGGGCGTGGCGTCTTCCGCAGCGTGCGGCAGCTCCAACTCCGGTCGAATTCCCGTCGGCCTCGAATCCTCACTCGCATGCGGATCCACGTACATAATCGCTTTTCAGCGCACCAGAACCGATTCTTCCGCTCCGAGATCCAAGGCCTCGGCCATGAGGTTTCCATCCTTCCCGATGGGCCAGATCTCGCCTATCGAACGCAGTCCGAGCGCGTGCGCGGCTGGGCCGCGCTGCTCGCATCCTCATGGAAGAAGAGCGGGCAGACCCTCTCCGCCCAACCGCGACCCGACGTCGCGTTCTTCAATACGCACATCGAAGCGATGATCTTCACCGTCAGGCGACGGCTCGCGCGGGGCCTGCGTCCGAGAGCGGCGCTGGCGAGCTTCATCGTCGCACAGCCCAAGGGCGGCTTCTCCAGATGGCTTCGTCGGGCCTACTACGGTCGCGTCGTGGGCGCCGTTGACCTGGCCGTCTGCCACACACCGGAGGAACTCGATCGCTACAGGAGCTGGTATCCAAAGTACGCCCACCGTCTCGAGTTCCACCCGTTCGGATTCGCGGTAGACCCGCACCCCGAAGTCGAGTCCATCGACGCGAGGATCCCCGACGCCCCGTACCTCTTCAGCGCTGGCCGCTCCTCGCGCGACTACGAAACGCTGATCCAGGCCGTCGCAGGACTCAAGATCCCGCTCTACATCGCTTGCGATAGTCGGAGCGAACTACCAGACCGCGAGTTGCCGCCCAACGTGACCGTGATGCGAGACTGCCACGGCCCAAAGTTCAGACGCTGGATGCGGAGCGCCCACGTAGTCGCCACCCCCCTACGGCCGGTCCTCCATTCGAGTGGCCAGATGGTCGTCATGGAAGCACTCACCCTCGGCGTCCCCCAGGTCGTCACCGACGTACCCGGGATCCGCAGCTATACCGACGAAGGAAGAGCCGTCGAACTCGTGCCACCCCAGAACGTCCATGCCCTAAAAGCCAGCATCCAGAAGGTATGGTCCGACGATTCGCTACGAGCCTCCCTGCAAAAGCACGGGCACAGCTACTTCGAGTCCCATCTCACCCGGGGAGTCCAGTGGAGGACCATGTTCGAAATGGTGTCAGGCCCCATGGACTCAAACTAGCCCGCGGTGGAACAGCGAACGGCCCAGGATCCTCCCGACCGCGACGGTGAGGGAGCTAGTTCCGCCGTTCGATGGTCTTGGTCACTGGATCGGTGAGGTGGATCGTCTCCGATCCACGGGACATGGTCAG
>CALHGQ010000079.1 GCA_938030175.1 uncultured bacterium
CTGCGTCTGGAGCTGGCCTCGCTTTTTCGTGATGCGTTATGCTAGCGCCACGGCGGAAGTTGTCGTAGTATTTCGCCACATCGTGTATCCGATACCTTTCGTAGTATAAATCAACCCCGTGCGCATTAAACTGAAAATGGCTGTTAGAGGACGTTCTGCGTGGCATTGAAACTGGCCGTACCGCTGGAAAGTACCAAGGGTGAAAAGCGTGTTGCGCTCGATCCGGATACGGTTGCGCGCCTGCGTGATCGCTACAACGTTGATGTGGTTATTCAGGCAAGCGCGGGTCATGGTGCTGGTTTCTATGACGACGACTATGAAGACGTACCGGTGTTCAAAACATTTGCTGAATGTGTTGCTGAAGCGATTGTTGTGGTCAAACTTAAACCGCCAACCATGGAAGAAGCCGCACTGTTGCCGGTTGGCAGTGTGTTGCTGTCCATGAGGCCTCGCTGTTCACGACGTTCGAAGAGGACGCTGGCGCTGGAGAGGAACACGAGTCGCGGGCGCCCTGCGCGCTCCGCTGCACGGATCACCTTCCCCGTGACCTTGAGGTTCTCGGCGATCACGGGGGCGGCCCGTCCGAATAGCTGGACGCGCGCCGCCGCATGGACGATCGCGGTGGCGCCCTCCATGGCTGACACGAGCGCCTCCTCCGCGCCCGCCGCGTTGAGGTCGACGAGAACACGTTCGTCCACCTCCGCGACCGGCTGCAACGAACGGGTGACGCCGACGACGCGCCAGCCAGATTCCCTCGCGGCGCGTGCCACGTGACGACCAATGAAACCGTCGCAGCCGGTGAGCAGCAGCGTGCGAGCCGTCATGGGAGCGCTTCCCCGAGGACGAGCCGCCGGTGGGTTTCACCGCAGTGCGAGGGGATCACCTCGACGTCTGGATGCAGCTTGTGGAAGGCGCCGATGAGCCCAAGGGAGAATCGGTACGCGTCCATGTCGTCGAACAGAAGGCGCGTGATTCGGCTCGGCATGATGCCTTCCTTGAAGCTCCGCGCGGTCCAGCACGCGTCGGCGACCAAGAACGCGTCCGGCTGATCTCTTCTCCGCACGAAGAGGCCTAGCTGGCCAGCGGCGTGGCCTGGAAGCGCGACAGCGACGAGCGACCCGTCCCCCAGGAGATCGACGCCGCGCTGGAAGGGACCGAACTCCGATCCAAGCGCGGACCAGGCCTCGCCTTCGATGGGGCATGCGCGCTCCTGAAAGTCGGAGGGAATAAGCGACGGAAGAAACCCCTGTCGCAGCGCGCGCAGGCCCTTGAGTCCAGCGACGCGCTTCCACGCGCTCTCAAGGAACATGATCTCCGCGCGTGGAAAGTCGCAGAGCCCGGCGACGTGGTCTGCGTGGAAGTGACTCGCGATGACCAGCGACACGTCGGCCGGGTCGACACCCATCGCGCGACACTTCGCGGCGGCGAACTCAGGGGGCGATGAGGTCACCGGCGTGACGGCGTTGTAGATGCGGCCGGTCCAGGTGGAGCTCGCCGCGTCTAGGTAGGGCTGGGCGTAGCCCGTGTCGAACAGGATGGGGCCGCGCTCGGGGTGCTCGATCACGGCGAACATCGCGGGGAAGCGCATGGGCTTGAGCCGACGATTCCGAAGCACGACGTGCTCGGGGTGGACGCAGTATCCCGTGTCCAGCAGCGTGAGGCGGCATTCGCTCATCGGACGGCCAAGCTCTCCACGAACTGCGCAACGCCTTCCTCCACCGATACGGTGGGCGCGTACCCAAGATCCCGTTTGGCGGCAGAGATGTCGAGGGTCGCGTCGAGGCTCAGTGAGTCGACGGAGTAGCGGGTCAGCCGTGGCTCGCCAGGGCGCTTCGCGACCCGATGCCAGCTCTCCAGGATGAACGCGGCCGCGCGCGCCGTCCGACGCCCCACGCGCCGCGATGGCGGCGTGAGCTCGAGTCGGCGGCAAAGGTCATCGATCAGTGGCCAAAGACGCACCGGCTCACCGCTCGTCAAGTTGTAGGCGCGGCCGAGGGAGCGGGGGCCTGAAACCAGGGCGCGCTGAACCCCTTGGACCGCGTCGTCGATGTAGGTGAGGTCAATGCGATTCTCGCCCGACCCGATCACGGGGAGCTTTCCGTCCTCGAGGGCGGCGAGCAGTCTGGGAAAGAGTGCGTTGTCCCCTGGTCCGTAGATCGCTCGCGGCCGCAGGGTCACCGTCCCGAGCCCTCGGCGGTGGGCCTCTGCCACGAGGTCTTCCCCGAGTCGCTTGGTCTCCGCGTAGTGGTTGATCGACGGGGTCGGCAGCGGCGCATCCTCGCAGACGTCCTCAAGGGCCTCGCCCTGGCAGTAGATGCTGGGGCTAGAGATGTGAACGAAGCGTTCGACGTTGGCCTGGGCCGCCGCTTCGAGGACGTGGGCCGTGCCCGTGACGTTGGCGGCCATGAAGTCGCGACGGCGACCGAAGGGAGCCGACTTGGCCGCGCAGTGAACGATGGCGTCAGGCCGCGCGTCTGCTACGACTCGGTGGATGGCGTTCCGATCCTCGAGCGGTGCGAGTGCGACGCTCAACCCCGCATCGGAGAGCTTGGTGGCCGCGGCGGCGCTGCGCCCGTGGGCGACCACTTGGGCACCGTTCGAGCAGAGCGCGTGGGCGACCGCGCCGCCCAAGAATCCCGTGGCCCCTGTGACGAGGATGCGCTGCCCCGCGAAGGATTTGTCATGGCCGCGACTCACTAGAACGTGAGCAAGGCGCCCGCCATGGAGAGTCCGGCCCCAGTCCCGAAGAGAAGCGCGCGATCGCCGCGCTGCAGCCTTTGGGAACGAACGGCCTCGTAGAGCGTACAGGGGAGCGACGCCGCGACGCAGTTGCCAAGTCGGTCCAGCGTAACCACGGTTCGATCCGCCGCGACGCCGAACCGCTCCATGGCTTCGAGGCCCGCCTTGCTCGGCTGATGCGTGATGGCGACATCGATGCGATCGCCCCGGCCCGTGCCATCCATGCCGTCTCGCCGCAGTGGGGGATGGAGTTCGGCAAAGAAGCGCCCCGCGCGTCGCAGGCACATCTGAAGGACCGCTTGGCCGTTCATCGTGAAGTGGAGGTCCTCGGGCGCCGCATCCTTCCGTGACGGATGCAGCTTGGTGCCGCCGCCGCGGATCGAGGTGAGGTCAGCGCCTTCGCTCCACGTGCGAAACAACACCCGTTCGAGGGCGCTGGCGGATCCCGCGGGCGCTGCTTCCAGCACGACGGCCGCGGCCGCGTCGCCCCAAAGGGACTCAGACTTGGGATCGACGCCGTTCACTCCCTTGGATCCGATCTCGGTGCTGACGATCGCGATGCGCCGCTGGGTGCCAGCGGTGAGCATCGACGCAGCGACGTCGAGGGCCGCCACGAAGCTGAGGCACGTGGCATGAACGGTGAAGCACGGGATCCCGGATCGCTCCAGTCCGAGCTCGCGCTGAATCAGTGGGCCGCCGTCTGGGATGGCCTGCTCCGGCGTGCCGGAGGCGTTGATGATGAGATCGAGGTCCTGTGCGGCGACCTCTGCGCTCTCCAGGGCTTCCGTCAGCGCAGCGGCGCCCATAACGCTCGCGGTCTCGCCCGCGGCAACGTCGGCACGGCGTCGCTCTAGGACGCCGGTCTTGGCTGCGATCCACCCCTGGGTCAGGTCGAAGCGCCGCTCCAGCTCGTCGTTCGTCACGATCTCCGGAGGGAGGTAGCGGCCAATGCCCGCGATGCGCACGGGGCGCGAGGTGGACGTGTGAGGGGCGTGGGGGAGGGCTTCCATCGGGCGGCTCGGGGCTCCCCTAAGCCTAGCCCTACCCGCTGTCCGTTGCCCCCGTGTTCCCCGTGATCGGTTCGATTCAGCGGGTGATAGGGCGTCGACTCAAACGAGCTTGTCGATCAGCGCGCTCGCGAACGTCAGGACGAGGAAGAAGCCGCACATGTCGGTCACCGTCGTGAGGAGCGGCCCGGAGGCGAGTGCTGGGTCGACGCCGAATCGCTTGAGCACGAGGGGCACACACCCGCCGATGATCACCGCGAGGATCGTGTTCAGCATGAGGGCGATGCCGACGACGGCCCCGAGCCACGGGATCCCTGAGTAGGCCCATGCGGCGGCGCCCACGAGCAGCCCTAGGCACAGCCCGTTGATGGCGCCGACGGAGACTTCTTTCAGGGCCGTGCGCACGATCTCCGTGGGGCGGACCACGCCGAGGGATAGCTCTCGCATGGTGACGGCCACGGCCTGGTTACCCGAGCAGCCGCTCATATCAGAGAGGATCGGAAGGAAGACCGCAAGGGCGATGACCTGTTGGAGCGTCTCCTCGTTGGCGGCGATGACGCTCGCTGCGATGACGTTGAGCACGACGTTGACGCTGAGCCAGGAGAGTCGGCGACGGGCGCGCGTGATGAGCGGCATGGTGCGGAGCTCCTCGCCGCCGACGATGCCCTGGGTCAACCGGTAGTCGCGATCGCTTCGCGCGGCCCGGCGCCGCTCCACGGCGCTGCGCCGCAGGACGCCGAGCAGGTGGCGCTGTTCGTCGACCACGGGGATCGCGCTGAAGGAGATCGAGTCGAAGAGCGCGTGGAGCTCTTCGATGGTGGCCGTATCTAGCGCGTACCGCGGCTCGGTGAGCATGATCTCCGAGATGAGCGTCCAGGGAGGCGTGAGGAGCAGCGACCGTAGGAAGAGCACGCCCTCAAGTCGGCCTGCCGTGTCCGTCACGTAGACGTACTGGACGTCGTAGTTCTTGTAGCGGTCCGCGTTCGACTGGAGGTCAGCCACCACGTCACCCACCGGCGTGGTGGCGTCGTAGCTGAGTTTCTCAGACGCCATCAGGCCGCCACAGACGTCGTCCTCGTATTCGCTCAGCGCGCGGATGTCGACGGCGTCCGCTGGCGTCAGCTCGCAGAGGATCGCCTCGGCGGACTCGAGGCGAAGGTCGCCGACGACGTCGGCCGCGTGGTGGCTCGGGAGCTCCTCGACGATTCGCGCCGCGAGTTCTGCGGGCATGTGCTCGATCGCCTCGGTGACCTGCGCATCCGGCAGTCCCTCGATGATCTCGGCGGCTTCCTCGGGGTCGATGGTCTCGAGCAGCAGCTCGCGCGACGACTCCGGCAAGCGACTCACTGCCAGCGTGCGGTCGTCCGGCGCGAGCCCGTCCAGGAACCGCTCAAGTGCCTCCCGGTCGGCCGTCTCGATTACGTCGGGTAGGTCGCGCCACGTCTCCTCACTCATCGCTCGCAGACTCTACTCGGGCCGCGGAGCCCGACACGATGGGATTCGTCGATTAGCCGTGCGGCGCAAGGGCAGCCGCGAACTCCTCGGGACGATCGACGGTGAGACCCACCGTCGCGACTTCCATTCGAATGCCGTACGGGCCCCGAACGGTCAGGGGTTCTCGCAGTTCAATCCAGGCCTCGGGCTCGCTGATCAGGGTCATGGCGATCCCTTTTGCATCCGGTCGCGTGCTGGAGATCCCGCGGACGTTGGTCAGGGGAACATCGACTTCGAAGCGCAGCCCCGCCCGGACCCTGAGGACGTTCCGCTCCACGAGCACCGGGCGCAGCACGGCCGCACGGTAGTCGGCGATGAGCCAGAGCGATCCATAGAGGCTCAGGGCGGTGAGGCACCAAGCCGCCCCGGGATGCCACCGTGCCACGAGGAAGTGCATGGCGATGACCTCGGCCGAGGAGGCGAGGAGCAGTCCCAGGAGCATCTCGCCGTGCAGGCTGCGCTTGTGCTGGCCGAACGTCATCGCGCCCCGCGGCGCGCAGGGCCCGTGGCGCCAGGACGCGAGACCAAGCGCCGGTACGGTGCAGGCTTGCCCGACGGCCCTCGCTAGTGCCCTGGCCGCGGCGCTGTCGCCGAGCACTTCCGTGAGGCGGGTCTTCGCCCTGTGTACGGGATCGCTGACCTGGTCCGTCTCGGTGAGCCATCCCAGGAAGTAGAGCGCGGCGGCCCCGAGTGAAGAGGCAGCCAGCACCCTCGTCCACGGGGCCGTGACGATCTCCAGGAGCGACGCATGGGGGAGAAGCCAACCCGCGACCAGCCACCCGGTCGCGATGATCGCGAGCACAGCCCAGCTACCGCCACTCCTTGACCACCACGTCGTCGACCGCTCCCTGGGAAAGAGAAACCACCAGAAGAGCACGGGCAGGGTCACGATCAGGTCTACGCCGAGCGCGCCGCCGACTCCGCCCATCGCGGGTAGGTGAGGTCTCCCTTCCGCCGCGAGGATCCCAGCGCCGAAGAGCGCGCAGAGTGAGTACACGCCCGTGGCGACCAAGGCAAAGCAGGCGAAGCTCCGACTCTGAAACGCTGGCGTGTCCATGGGCGAATGATACATGGGGCAGCGCGCTACCTGGCCTGAACTTCGAGCTCTGACCGGGACGTTCGATGATGACGTGCGCCGTGAACCACGGCGCCCAACCCCTACTTTCAGCAGCGCCGGCGGAAGAGCGTCTGGCCCTCGCGCTTCACCGCCGTGGTGGGGTCATCGAGTGAGAACGGCCCCGTGTCCAGCCGGATGCTGACTTCGGTTCCGGCAACCGACGCGCCCTTGGAACTCCAAGAGCTCTTGTAGACGCCTCAGGTCGGTACGAACGGCCCCGAGGCGAGCTGGTGGGCACGGCCCTCGTCGTACGCCACCCAGGTCGGCTCCACGAGGTCGCCGCCCCGCGTCAGCGTCATGCGGTCACCGGCCTCGTTCCGCATCTGAAACTGGATCTGCAGCTTCGGCCCCTCCGCCGTCACCTGGAGGTCGTGGTACATCGCCTCGCCGAAGGGGAGCTTGACCGCCCCGTTGGAAGCGACCTTGAATCGATCGGCTTTTGTGCCCTCTTGAATCGTCGCGGAGGCGGTCCACTCGATGCCTTCCTCGGAGCGGTACAGGCAGTACCCGATCAGCTCGTACTCGCCGGCGGGTACGGCGAGCACGCCGCCCCTCTCGCTCTCTTCCCAGAACAGTCGGAGCGTTTCCTTAGCTCCGCCTTTGATCCTGCGAACGAAGGCGCTTCCGGAGTTCGCCGGAACTTGAACAGTGCCAACCTCGCCGTCTCCTTCCTGCGCCGCCGTAGTGCTCCCCTGGATCAGCAGCGGCTGCGTGCCCATGCCCTCCTGCAGGAAGGAGATCAGCCGCTTGCGATTGACGTCCGTGGCCGCCTCGCCTGTGAGGCAGGCGGTCGTTCGGTTCAGTCCGATCCACCGCGCGTCGTGCCGCACTCGGCGGTCGGGTGCGGCGTGGCATGCAGCGCACTCGGCCCACGTCGCCGCAGTGAAATCGTTGGGCTTGGCTGGCTCGGGGCTCTGGGCGAAGGCGGGTCCGATCAGCAGGCCAACGAGGAGGGCGGGGAGGTGTGCCATGAGTTCAGGGTACGCGGTATCGAGGATCGGGTAGGGGTCATGCCGAAACTTAGCCGAACCTTATCCCTAGCTATTTGGGGCCCTTCAAGC
>CALHGQ010000080.1 GCA_938030175.1 uncultured bacterium
GAGCCGGCGGCCTCGGCGCCGCGGGCCAGGGCGTGGTTCTTGCCTAGCCAGCCCGGCGGGAGGTCGTCGACTCGCACTCGAGTGAGCCTCGGGTCTTCGGCCTGGAGACGATCGAGGACTTGGCCAGTGCCGTCCGTGGAGCGGTCGTCCACCACGACGACCCGAAGATCCTCGTCCGCCTGCGCCAGGAGAGCTCGGAGGGGGGATTCGATCGTCGCTGCTTCGTCCTTGGCCGCGACGACTACCGCGGCGCGGGCCCGCGGGAGCCCCGTGGGATCCGGACGGGCGGCGGGCTGAAGCCGGGGAAGCTTCCGCATGCGGGGTCGGATGGCCAAGGTGCCAGCGCATGCGCCAATCAGTGAGGCGGCGTTTAGAAGAAGTAGAGGCTCAGGCACGGTGCAAATCGCCCGCGACATCGCTGGGCTGCTACCCTCTTCGGCGGTTCGAACCCGGAAGAACACCCCCGCGCCCATTACTTATGACCGTCACCACTCCCGATACCGCTAGTGCCCCCGAGCCGAAGTTTCGCAAGGACTACCAGGCGCCGGCATTCTTGATTCAACACGTTGAGCTGTGGTTCGAGCTGGGCGAGGACGGAACGACGGTTCGGTCACAGATCCAGCTGGAGCGCAACCCAGCCGCCGGAGGTTCCGGACCGCTGGTTCTGATGGGAGAGGGGCTGGAGACCCTGGGCGTCTCCGTGGACGGCAAGGAACTCGACGCCTCGGGGTGGTCGCAGACGGACACCGAGCTGACGGTCACCGCATTGCCCGGGGACTCCTTTACGCTGGAGACCAAGGTGCGGATTCACCCAGAGTCCAACACGTCGCTCAACGGCCTCTACAAATCGAGCGGCAACTTCTGCAGTCAGTGCGAGGCCGAGGGCTTCCGCTCGATCACATGGTTCCTCGATCGACCTGACGTGATGGCGACGTATCGCGTCACCGTGACGGCGGACAAGGAGAAATACCCGCACCTTCTGTCGAACGGCAACCGCATCGAATCCCGTGACGAGTCGGACGGGCGGCACACGGTGGTTTGGGAAGACCCGTTCAAGAAGCCGAGCTACCTCTTCGCGCTTGTGGCAGGGGACCTGCACTGCCACCGCGGAACGTTCCAGACGATGACGGGGCGCACGATCGACCTTGAGATCTACGTCGAGCACCGCGATTCCGACAAGTGCGAGCATGCGCTGGGCTCGCTCCAGCGCTCGATGAAGTGGGACGAGGAAACGTTTGGTCTCGAGTACGACCTCGACCTCTACATGATCGTGGCGGTGAGCGATTTCAACATGGGGGCCATGGAGAACAAGGGCCTCAACGTCTTCAACTCGAAGTACGTGCTCGCCCGCACCGACACCGCGTCGGACGCCGACTTCGAAGCGGTGGAGGCGGTGATTGCGCACGAGTATTTCCACAACTGGACCGGCAACCGCGTGACGTGCCGCGACTGGTTTCAGCTGACCCTCAAAGAGGGGCTCACGGTGTACCGCGATGCGCGCTATACGGCGGACATGACGTCGGAAGCGGTCAAGCGCATCGACGACGTCCAGGGGCTGCGCGCCCATCAGTTTGCGGAGGACGCTGGGCCCATGGCCCATCCGATTCGTCCCGAGCAGTACATCGAGATGAACAACTTCTACACCGCTACGGTGTACGAGAAGGGCGCAGAGATCATCCGGATGTACGACACGCTGCTCGGGCGGGACGGATTCCGCAAGGGCATGGATCTGTACTTCGAGCGCCATGATGGGCAAGCGGTGACGTGCGATGACTTCCGCGCAGCGATGTCCGACGCCAACGGGCGCGATCTTGGTCAGTTCGAGCGCTGGTACCTGCAGAAGGGCACGCCTACGCTGAAAGCGGTGGGCTGCTACGACGAGGCGAGTCAGACCTACACGATCGAGCTGACGCAGTCGGCGCCGAGCAACGAGCCGAACTTCTCCGCTACGCACATGCCGGTCAGCTTTGGTCTCGTGGGACCGAGCGGCGCGGACATGGCGCTCGCGCTAGAGGGTGAAGACCCGGCAAGCGCTCCTACGAGCCGCGTGCTGGAGCTGACGAAGGACACGGATTCGTGGACGTTCCACGGCATCTGTGCGAAGCCGGTCCCGTCCGTGCTGCGCGGCTTCTCCGCGCCGGTGAACCTGGAGATGGAGCGTTCGCGCGCCGACCTCGCCTTCCTGTTCGCCCACGACTCCGACTCGTTCAACCGTTGGGACGCGGGCCAGACGCTGTTCATGGAGGTGCTCCTTGAGCTCGCGGAGGCGGCCGGCAGGGGTGAAGCTCTGAAGCTCGACGCTACGGTCGTGGACGCGGTTCGCAATATCCTGAACGACGAGTCCCTCGACGGGTCCCTCAAGGCCCAAGCGATGTCGCTCCCTGGATTCAGCGTCCTGAGCCAAGCGAGGACGCCGGTGAATCCGGATGCTCTGATTCAGGCGCGGGACTTCGTAGTGGAGACGCTTTCGAAGGAGCTGCGCGACGATCTCTTGGCGGCCCGCAAGGCGGCGAAGCCGGCGGGCGCGTACAAGGCGGACAAGGCTTCCATCAACGGCCGCCGACTGGCGAATGCTTCGCTGGGTCTGCTGGCGGCCGACGGCAACGCGGCCGCCTTGGAGATGGCCGCGGAGCAGTTCGCTTCCGCCGACAACATGACCGACTCCCAGGCAGCGCTCGGGTGCCTCGTGCAAACGGACGGACCCCACCGCGTGGAAGCCCTCGCGACTTTTTACGACCGCTGGAAGGACGACGCACTTGTGATGGATAAGTGGTTTGCCCTCCAGGCGATGTCGCGGCCCTTCGACGTGAAGGCCCTCGCTGCGCTCCGCGAGCATCAGGACTTCACGATGGAGAACCCGAACCGCGTGCGCTCTCTGATCGGTGTCTTCGCCATGTCGAACTTCCGTGGCTTCCACGCCAAGGACGGTTCGGGCTACGCCGCGATCGCTGACGCGGTGCTAGAGCTCGACGCCAAGAACCCCCAGGTGGCTTCGCGCATGGTGCGAGCCCTGAACCCGTGGAAGCAGTACGCGGCTCCGCACTCCGAGCTCATGAAGGCTCAGCTGGAACGGATCAAAGGCCAGGAAGCACTCTCGAAGGACGTCTTCGAGATCGTGAGCAGCGCGCTCTCCTGATCGATCGACCCGATGACCGCCCCCATTCTGAAGCCCGATGATGGTGCGCTTGAGCGCGCCGCAGACACGCTTCGTGGGGGCGGCCTCGTCGCCATTCCCACCGAGACGGTCTACGGGCTGGCGTGCGACGCGAGCAACAGCGAGGCGATCGCGCGGCTCTACGCTGCGAAGGGGCGTCCGACGTTCAATCCGTTGATCACCCACGTCGCGGCGGATGGGATGGACGTGCGCGAGGCCGTTTGGGTCGGTCTGTCGGCGGGCCTCGTGGCCTCCTTTTGGCCTGGCCCCCTGACGGTCGTGCTCCCGTTCGCCCGAGAAACCGGGACGGTGTCTGACCTCGCCCGAGCAGGCCTCGACACCATCGCCCTGCGTCAGCCCGATCACCCCGTCGCCTCCGACCTGATCACCGCGTTCGGCGGCCCGATCGTGGCTCCCTCCGCGAACCCCTCCGGTCGAATGAGTCCGACCACCGCCGCCCACGTCTCGGCGGACATGGGCGACAAGGTGGACCTGATCCTGGACGGCGGCCCTTGCCGCGTCGGCCTTGAGTCGACGATCGTTTCCTTCGTGGGGTCTAGCCCAACGCTCCTGCGGCCCGGTGGACTCGACCCAGCGCTCATCGAGAACGTACTGGGTGTCAAGCTACTGAAGAGCACCGACGACCCAGACGCCCCGACGTCCCCCGGCCAGCTCCTCCGTCACTACTCGCCGAAGGCATCCCTGCGCCTGGAGGCTGAGGCAGCTCGTGAGGGCGAGTCATTCCTGGGCTTCGGCGCTATCGACGGTTCGCTGAACCTCTCGCCGACCGGCGACCTGACCGAAGCCGCCGCGAACCTATTCACCATGCTGCGCGCCCTCGATGGAACGTCCACCGCTATTTGCGTCGCACCGATTCCCCGCGATGGCCTAGGCCTCGCCATCAACGACCGCTTGCGACGCGCGGCAACGCGTTAGGTCAGTCGGCGACGAAGCAAGCTCCGATGGCTACCCGCGACCGCCGGCCCTCGTCATCGAACCAAGGTCCCTTCCCCAGGTCTGGGGCTTCCAAGGGCACGCATCGAAGCTCGACGTCGATCGTAGTCGTGCGTCGGACGGGCTACCTCACGAGAGAATCGGACCCACCTTTCGATGGGACCGATTCATGGCGAGAAGCTAACGGGCTAGTTCTTGCCTAGGGAGCAACGGATGCGTTTCGCCCCATCGGCTCCCCGCGTCTGTTGCTCCTATCTGCGGTGCGGGATCAGTTGCCGCCGGGCCACAGGCCGTTGCCGACTGCGGTGGAAGCTGTGGCGCAAATCCCACCAACCGCTCCGGTGCCCATGACCATTCCGGGAGTGGCCGCACCAAGAGTCGTCACCGTCGCGAGCCCCGTGGCGGTTGCCGTGATGGTCGTGCCGACGGCGCAGGCTGCTCCGGTCACCGCCGTTGCGAGACCCCAGCCAACCCACGACCAGAAGCCAGGCTCGCCTCGAAGCGACGCACACCTCACCGGGTCGATGTACTGGTTGAATGTGGCGACGGCGACATCATCGTGGCTGTAGACGCCCTGGATGGACATGTCCTCGGAGGGGAAGAAGATCGACACATTCACCTGTTGCGAGACCTCGGTCGGAACCGGTCCGTTGAAGAAGTAGGAGTTGGTCGCTTCGATCGAGCTGAAGCCAGTGCGCGTCATCGTGATGCTGCAGTTCTCCTGGACCGCACTGCCGAAGGCTCCGTGGTCGATGGTGTAGTTGTCGAAGTCGATGACAACGCCGCTTGCGTTCAGGGATGAGCTGCTGACGAAGTTGATGATCTCCGTGGTGTACGGCGCGTTCGGCGACAGACCGACCGAGCCATTGTCGACCCAGGCCTGGTAGGCGGTAATCATCGGCGGGTTGGCCGGGTAGTCGCGGGAGATCGCCGTTTCGGTCGTCATCGAGGTCACTTCTGCCATCTTCGGATCCCATGAGATCTTCTGGTTCGATGCAGTGCTGCGTTCGATGCCGTCCCAAGCCGTGACCGTTCTCGTCTGGTCTACGACGTAGTCGCCCCAGGTTCCGGTGTAGGTGAAGGCCTCTCCCTCCGTGTACTCGTATTGATCGCCGTTGGCTAGGGTGACCACGAGCGACACGTAGCGACTTTGGAACTGGGTGCGAACCGTTTCGATGAAGAGGCCCGTCACCATGAGGCTACCGTCCGTGAACGTTCCGTAGCTGTAGATGTCGTACTGACCGTTGACGGTGGGGACGAAGTAGTCCACCGAGGGGCCGGCGAGAACGTGCTGACCGAATTCAGGGCTGTCTGTTGTAAAGCTGTGATCCGTCGTCAAGGGGAAGGAGCCGCCGAAGTTGGAGTGGTCTGCGTACGTGACGTTGATACCGAGGCCGTTCACCAGGCCTTGGTTCATGATCGTTTGGAAGTGGCGGACCACCTCTTTCTCCGAGGTGAAGGACTTCACGTTCGCCGCTCCAGGCGAGATGTTGAAGCTATCGGCACCGCCGTGCAGGGCCCAGTCATCGGACAACAGGTTGGTGTCGGCGCTGGAGCCGTTGCGTCCCAGGTTGACGGAGGAGTAGCTGAAGGACGTGTCAACGAAAGTGCCGGGTGCAAACTCGCCTGCGGCGACGGCTTCGTTGTAGAGGGCCGAGTCATCCTTGGAGGTTCCGTAGGAAACAGCGTCAATGATCATGTCGCCGTCCCGAAGAACAACCGTGTCTTTCATGACGTGCATCAGCGGTTGAGAGAAACTCATGGAATCGCCAGCGGGGGAAAGCGAACCAAGGATTGGCGAGTCAATCGAGCTGTTGGAGTAGGGTCCCGTTCCTTCGCCGCGGTTGACGATGAAATACTCACCGGGTGCAAGCGGCGGGGCGGAGCTCAAAGAGAGCACACCTTGCGACGACTGGATAAGGATGCTGCCAAGGTCTTGGGTCTGTCCCGAGTTGTTGACGATCTCGACGAAGAATGCGCCGGGACCGCCCACGTTGATCTCGTTGATGGCGAGCTGTGCGCCGTCTTGGACTGGTGCTGCATAGAGGTTCGCAGCGCTAAGAAGAGAGAAGGTGGTAGCGGCAATGTAGGTTGAGTTGAGGTTGAACATTGGAGTGTCTCTTTGTGTTGAAGGTTGTTGGTTGACCGGACGATGCCGGAGGTTTTGAAGTGCACGGTCCGTGTGGTGCAGTCGTTCAAAAGCGCTGCGGTCCGTGCTCCGCAACGAAAGGCGGCGGACGTCAACGGCTCCGCCAGAAAAGCCCGCAAACGATTCGACTTCTCTGACCGGAGCAGTCATCGAGTGACGCTCTCTATGTCGAAGAACCAAAGGCGTCAGATCGCCTGCAGGTTGGGAAGCGGCGATGCGCTCGCTTAGTGACGGGACCGGATGGGTCGAGCCCATCGGGAGGCGAAGTCCCACTCGTTCGAGGGGGCGGTGGACTGACCTTCCGTATCGCGCCAGGGCTTGGGGATCCCAAGGTCGGGGCCTCGCAAGTCTCGTTCCGATCCCTCAGGGCTAATCCCTATGCCGGCCGAAGGTGAATTCGCGCGAAATCACGGATGGCGGTCTGCGCACTTTCGCCTCTGTCCATAGAAGACGAAAGACCCGAGATAGCGCATGATTTACTACGTGGACCCCCAAGACACCGAGCCCTTCGATTTCCTTGCCGTGCTTGCACGAGCGCGCGACAACGATCGCGAGAGCATGGAGGCGCTGTTCACGCGCTTCTACCCCAAGGTCCAGAGGCTAGTGCACATCAACCTGGCAACAGACCTCCGCATCAACCGTCCCTGGATGGCGGCAAGGTTCAGCACCGGAGACGTCGTACAGGAGGTCTTCAGGAGCATCCTTACGGACCTCAGCTCATTCGCTGGGACCAACGAGGGGGCCTTCGCGGGATACCTCGCGATGGTCGTGCGGAATCGAATCCTCGACGTGATCCGATTCCACGAGGCGGCTCGCCGCGATGGGCGCCGGGGCGCAGTCCCCGTCGAGGACAGCGGATTGGCAGCGGCGGAGGATGACCCCGCGAACGCAGCGGCATCCCAGGAGGAGCTCAAGCGCTTTCACGAGGCGCTGAATGAGTTCCCGGAGCGCGAGCGGCTTCTGATCCGTGCGCGCCTGGAGAAGTCGGCGACCTTCGACGAGCTGACCGAGCGCCTGGGGTACTCCTCGGTCTCCGTGGCGCGAAGGGCGTTCTACGACGCACAAGCCAAGCTCGCGACGTTCCTCGGGAATTCCGAAGGCGGCTAGCAGGGCTTAGCTCCGCGGGACGGGCTGCGCAGTATCGTGTGTGGGTAGAGATGGCGACGCGGTGAGGCCCCGGTCCGATGGGCTGGCCAAGCGCGAGCCCAGGACCCAACCACTTCTGAAGGCCCCAGACCCATGCACGACGACCAGACCGTGGTCTCCGAACTCGTGGCCCGCGCCCTTGAGTACCGCGACGAGACAGGAACGGAGATTGATCTCGACCAGCTTTGTGGCGAGCGACCTGATTTGCAAACCCAGGTCGAAACAGCGCTGGAAGCGGCGGCCCGGCTGCCCGGTCTTCAGGCGGCCGAATTCGGCGGGTTGCCGACGCTGGGGGAGTCTCTGAGTGGACGCTACCGCATCGATGATCGCCTCGGCGCGGGCGCGATGGGGGTGGTGTACTCTGCCACGGATGTAGAGCTGGGCCGCAAGGTGGCGATCAAGGTGCTTCATCACGGCCTAATGGAACGCGGTCAAGCGCTCGCACGGTTCGAGCGCGAGGCGGAGGCCCTTGCAGCCGTGCGTCAGGAGAACGTCGTCACCATCCATGATCGTGGATTTACGCGGGCCGGGGCGCCCTTCCTCATCATGGAGCTTGTGGAGGGGATGCCGCTCTCGACGGTGCTCGAAGAATGGCAGAAACGGCCCGTGGACGATGACAGCTCGTCTTGGCTCGTCGATGAGCTCGGGTTCGAGTCAGTGAGCGACGAGAGCTTCCTCCGCCAGTCTGTGCGCTGGGCCTCGGAACTGTCAGATGGCTTGGCGGCCGTGCACGGGGCCAAGATCGTTCACCGGGATGTCAAACCGTCGAACATCCTCATTCGTTGGGACGGGCGTCCTGTCATGGTCGACTTCGGAGCCGTGCTGACGGCCGAACAGTCGGACCTCACTCGAACTGGCGCGGCTGTGGGTACTCCCGCCTACATGGCCCCTGAGTCCCTAGATGAGCAAGAGTCGCCCTCTGACGTCTCGGATGTTTACGGGCTGGCAGCCACGCTGTATCACCTCATCACGCGTAGGGCACCTTACGTCGGTGCGCCTCAACAGGTTTTGACAGCCCTCGCAACGCGCGATCCGATCCCGGCGGTGAGGCTGAGGCCAGGGGTTCCGAAGGATCTCCAGGCCATCCTTGATGTGGGGATGGCACGCAGTCCAAAGGACCGATTCGAGGACGCACAGGCGTTCGGGGCTGATCTGCGCTCGTTCCTGTCCTATCGGCCCGTGAAGGCGCGGCGGATCTCGACAGCGCAGCGGCTCGCACGTCGTTTGCGCCGATCGAGGGCCTTTCAGGGCGGCGCGGCGGTGGCTGCGGTTCTCCTCGGCGCTCTCGCGTGGTCTAACTGGGTGGAGATTAGCGAAACCCGCAGGAGGGAGCGCTTTGCTGCGGAGATCGTGCACCTACCGTGCAACTTCGGCGTTGTCTCGTCTGCCAACCGTGTGCTCGAGGACGACGAGGTGGACGGTGATGTCGGTGAGCTATTCGATCGCATGGTCGAGACCGGGGGAGAGCCCGTTGTGGCACGGGCGCTTCGAGCGTCCTATTGGGTGGATCGGGGCGATCATGCGCGCGCCATTGGGGACATGAGATCCATCGCTGATACGGTGGGATCCGACTACACCGAGGCCCTGGCGTCGCGTTACGCAGCCTTGCCGCCGGACTCTGCGGGGGTCAAAGCCCTCAATCTCGAGGGTATGCCAGACCATACTTCGAGATGGGATCACTACCTCGCGGGCTTCCACGCGCTACGAACGTCGCGCCTGGCGGAGGCGTGGCCGCTGCTCAAGCACGATGGCCTCGCCCGAGTCCGCCACGCTCAGGAGCTGCTGCTGATGGAGGAGGTGATCCCACTAGCGAGGCTCGAGGGGGAAACGCGCTTCCAAGCGGCCGGTGCCTTCTACGAGAGTGTCCTTAGGGTGGAATCCCAGTTCGGCGCAAGGAGCTCGACCACCGCAAACTTCGCCGGGTACGCACTGGCCGCGCAAGAGCGCAATGATGAAGCCCTTCCTATCTATCGAGAGGGGCTCGCGCTGGCGCCTGCGGGATTCTCGGCGTCGATTAATGCGGCACGGGCCGCCTACCGCGTAGGCGCGCAGGAGGAGTCTGAGCAGTGGATGAACCACACCATCGGGTTGTTGCCTAGTTACTCCAAGCCGTATGAGACCGGGACTCTCCTCCTGATGGCGAAGCAGGAATTCGACGCGGCGAGGGAGTGGGTCGAGGCGATTCCGTACCCGGAAGGCGCGTCCGGGAACCGGGCTCGGGCCAACTGGATGCTCCAGATCGCGACTGATGAGGCCCTAGAGGCCTTCAAGGACGGGGAAATGGCTGAGGCCAAACGCGTGGCGGAAGGCACTCTGGACTTGGCGAAGTATTTCGCCAAATCCAAGGTTGGGCAGCTGCGGACCTACGCCTCTTTGTGTGAAGCCCTCGTTGAGGGTGACCTGTCCAGGGTCTTTCATGTGGTTTGCGACAGGCAGATCGCTGACCCACTTTGGGCGGTGCACCTCGAGACGCTCGTGGCTCTCATTCCCGCAGAACCCACCGAGGCCGATCGGGCCAAGCTCCGAGAGGTGCTGGACTCGATTGCCAACGCGCTCAAGAGGCGCAAAGGCGATGGTCCGAGATAGCTGGCGGCGGAGTCTGAGGGACTGAGGTAGGCTTCCTTACCCGGTCTGTTCACAAACCAAGCTCCCCCATCAAACGTGAAAACTACCTATCAACTCGCAATGTGCTGCTCGGGGGCTTTCGCCCTCGCATCTTCTTCTTTCGCTGCAACGCTTCCGCAGCGCGGACTGGCGTCGGCATTCGCTGCTGGGCTTTCGGTCGAGAACGGACCGCCCGTGTTGGGCGTCACCCAGGATCCGATCCTCTTGAAGAGGCCGCTCAACCAGACCGCACCCCTCACGACTTGGACCGTGGCTAGCGCTAACCTGCCCTTGCCGCTCAATCTGCCTGACTACTCCGCAGCTGCGCTCTGGGAAGAACAGAGTGATGTCGCAGATGTTGACGGTCATTCGCGGGGTGTCGATCAGGTGCCACCGCCCGACAGCCAGGGGGCTCCCAGCGCTGGCAGCAGCCTTGGAAACTGGCTCGCCTACGTCGTCTCAGTCAAACAAGGGTCGCCGGCAGAGGGCAACCCACACCTCAACGCCCTGAATGCTGGTCAACAGGCGATCGGGGCCGAGCTGGTCAGCTTCTACGCGGCGAGCAGCGTCAACCTTGACTCCTCGATCGTGGGCACGACGCGAATCGAAGCGACGGCTACCAGCCTTGGATATAGCGGGAACATCGCAACGACTCCAGACCTTGACGCCGTCGACTACGGAATCGGAGTCAACACTTATGGTGGGCCAAACTCTGGATCGCAGGTGATCTTTCAGGCGTCCAACAGGTACTACTTTACCCTGACACCGGCAGGGGCGACCGCATGGAACGCGAAGACCGGATTCATCTGTTGGGTTGCAGGACTCCCACGCGAAGCCCATCCCGCAGATATCTACGTGAAGGAGTGGACGCAACCAACTGCTACCGAGGCGGGGTTCTGGGGCCCAGTCGAACTCTATCGCAGCTACGAGGACCTCGACCTCACTGAAGAGGATGACGTGGACGCCCTCTCCGTGACGGAATACCGCTCCGTTCCCACCCCGGGCAACACGAACGACGTGATCGTGTTCTCGACGGCGGGGCCCAACCCGCTCTCCCAGCTCCTGATCAATCGAGGCGCCGGGACGACGCAGACGCTGACTGACCGTGACACCAACGGCGCCTACTCGAACGTTGCCGATAACCTTGGATTGGGCGGCGAGAACGACGACATCGACGGCCTCTGTCCTATCGATCCCAAGGAAATCGATCTCTTGGATCGGGCCGTGGGAACCCCCAGCACTTCGCTTGCGCAGTCACCGCTGGTAGACGCGTTTGGCTTGGCCGCATTCATGGACGTAAGCCTTGAGCGAGGGATCGACCCAACGACGAACCTGGAGAGCGTCATGATCCAGGTGTCAGAGTGGGGCGGTTTGCAGCCCCAGAACTGCGACATGTTGGTCTGGCTCTACACTGGTTCGCAGGCCATTGAGGCCAACGATGATCCACTGGGGGACTGCTTGATCCCGAACGGTGGAACGCCGAACTGGGTGCCCTTTCCCATCATGTTTGATCGGCCCGCTTCCATGGAGCAGTGGGAGCTCTCCGTGCCGTTTGGCGCACCGAACGCCGGCGGCCATATGGCCGTCATGGTGACTGTGTTCGCAAAACCGATCGATGGCGGCGCGCTCATCGCTGGCAGCCAAGTGGTACAGATCGAAATCTAGACCGCCACTGGTGGCCTCGTACGACAGTTGACCAGCGCGCCGGTGACCCTTCCGTCGAAGGATCACGGGCGCGCAACCATTGGCAGGATCACCTATGTGCTAGCGGCTGCGATGGGCACGCACGATAGGAGTCGCTCTCGCTCAGTCCCGCCGCGGGTCTCGTATCACCAGGTTCCGAATCTCGGTCATGTCTTTGATCGCAAAACGCGATCCCTCTCGACCCAGGCCGCTGTCCTTCACTCCACCATAGGGCATGTGCTCCACGCGCCAGGACGAGGTGAGATGGCGAGTTCTTGAACCTCACCGCCGATCCGGACGGTCTCCTCGGCCGCGATCCGAAACGTGTCGATGGGGCGTGTGACTTCGCCGCGACGATGGCCTAGGCCTCGGCATCAACGACCGCCTGACGCGCGCGGCAGCGCGCTAGGTGAGTCGTTCGCGAGTCGAGCTAGCAGCCCGTTGAAGAAGTCCGCGCTAACCGATTGCGTCCATCGGAGTCCTGACAAGGCGCTTGAAGCCCCCCATAGCGAGCTATTCGGGGCCCTTCAAGCAACGCAGTCAGGGCTTCGAGGGGCGCTGCCCGAT
>CALHGQ010000081.1 GCA_938030175.1 uncultured bacterium
TGCCGTGAGCGATGGATCGTGGAGCCCTCGCCAGAAAGAAGCGACCGGGCCCCCCGTCATCCACACGATATTGGGCTGCTCTAGGTTCACCACGGTGACCAGGTCAAGGTCGCGCATGCAGATGAGGGCCATGCCGGCCCGGACCGCCGAATCGTTGAACATGGCGGCCTCCGCCGCGTCCAGGATCACGATCGAGTTGGCGTGCATCGCGTCGCCGGTGGGCTGCGAGAGGCGGCTAAGCACCGGCGCCCAAGGCGACGCAGCGAACGCGTCCCAGAGGGACACGCTCAACGTCTCGTTGCCGTCGGCATCGAGTCGAACCACGAGATCGTCGAGGATCGCCTCGTCCGGATTCACGGCGGGGACGACGCGCTCGGTGCGCGAGAGCGTGTAGATGGCGAGCCCTGTCTCTTCCTCGACAACGTCGAGCGCGTGGTGGAAGCGCCCGTAGGAGACCCAGCGCAGCTGGGAGTCGACGTCGAGGTACACCATGGCCGCGTCGGAGTGGATCGCAAGGAGCGACCCGTCCTCCAGGAGGTGAACGCGGCGCCACGGGATCTGGAACGCGGTCTTGAGGGGGGGCGCGCCCGGGATGGTGTCGTAGGGAAGCGACCAGCGATGCTCGACGACGCCCGCAGACGTCATAAGGACCGCCTCCGCTGCATCACCCGAGTTCATCAGATTGAGGCCCGGCGACATCCGATCGGCGATCTGAATCTGCACGCCGGTCTGCGGCGGAGCGGCCTCGGAGCCCTGGGCGTAGCCCATACCGTCCAACGGGGACTTCGGCGCTTCCTCGACGCGCCGGTGCCCATAGAGTCCGTCTTCGCTGACCGCCCAGCCGCGACCGTCCGTACGGCTTGCGTAGCCGTGGGATGGGGCCGGAGGCCCAGGGCTGTCGTCGCAGCAGGACACCAAGAGGGTCAGACCGCACAGACCGGCGGGGAGGAGCTTGCTCCACCCTCTGTCTTTGGCGATGTCCCTGGCGATCCTTGCCGCGCCGTTCCTCGGGCCGCTCCTCAAGTCTGTCGACTGCGCTCGCGCTTCTGGACGCCCGGGAATGCCGCCCAGCAGAGGCCGATCATGGTGATCAGCAGGATCAGCGCCGCCATCATCGTGGCGAGGACCGACGTCATGCGCTCGTAGCGGCTGAAGAAAGCCATGGTCGTGATCACGAACCACGCCATCACCACGATGAAGCGCACGAACCCGGAGGTCGCGAATCGGTCTACACCTGTCTTCTTCACCCCCTGATCATCGGCCAATTCCCGCCATTCTGCCTGTCAAATTTGCTGCAATCTGCCCCCAGGCACTCCGCTGCCGAGACGCCATGACCCGAAGAAGATCAGAAACAACCCAGTCAGGCGAAAGCTCACCCGCGGGAACGCAGCCTAGGGACCTACCCGTCATCGGCTGGCGGGAGTGGATTGCGCTTCCCCACCTTGGCATCCCTAAGATCAAGGCGAAGATCGACACGGGCGCGCGCACGTCGTCGCTGCATGCATTCGACATCGAACGAGGGCGGGCAGAGGGCCGCGACCGAGTGGTGTTCTACACCCGTTCTCGACAGCGCGGGGATGGTCCTGGGCTTAGCTGCTCTGCCGAGCTGCTCGATCTACGCACCGTTCGTAGCTCGAACGGTCAAACCGAGGAGCGGTACTTCATCCGAACGCTCGCACGCCTTCAGGGTATTGAATGGCCGATCGAGCTGACTCTCACAAGCCGCGACGACATGAGCTTTCGCATGCTCCTCGGTCGCGAGGCCATCCGCCGACGGTTCCTCGTGGACTCTGGCCGTTCCTTCCTCGATACAACGCTCGTATCGCAGTCACGTCGACTGACTTAGCTTCATGAAACTTGGAATTCTCTCTCGCAAGGCGAGCCTCTATTCGACCTCCCGCCTTGTCGACGCAGCCAAGGAACGTGGTCACGATGTCCGCGTCGTCGACTACCTGAGGTGTGTCATGAACATCGCGTCGCACAGGCCGCGTGTCATGTACCAGGACGACCAGCTCGACTGCGATGTCGTGATCCCTCGCATCGGCGCATCGAACACGTTCTACGGGACGGCCGTTGTTCGGCAGTTCGAGATGATGGATGTCCTGACGGCAAACTCGTCGGTTTCCATCAGTCGTTCCCGTGACAAGCTGCGCTCACTGCAGATCTTGTCGAGGGAAGGCATCGGCATGCCCGTCACCGGCTTCGCTCACTCTCCGAAGGATATTCAAGGCATCATCGACCTCGTTGGGGGAGCGCCTCTGGTGGTCAAACTGCTTGAGGGCACCCAAGGCGTCGGGGTCGTTTTGGCTGAGACGGGCAAGGCGGCTGAGTCGGTTATCTCTGCGTTCCGCAATCTTGATGCGAATATCCTCGTCCAAGAGTTCATCAAGGAGGCTGGTGGCGAGGACATCAGAGCGTTTGTGCTGGGGGACAAGGTCGTGGCTTCCATGCTGCGCCAGGGCCCTCCGGGTGAGTTTCGGTCGAACCTCCACCGAGGCGGCAAAGCCACGAAAGTGAAGCTCACACCTGAGGAACGTAGCTGCGCGAAGCGAGCCGCCAAAGCGCTCGGCCTGAGAGTGGCGGGCGTTGACATGCTGCGGTCGAATCACGGCCCACTCATCATGGAGGTGAACTCTTCGCCTGGACTAGAGGGCATCGAGCAGTCAACCGGCGTCGACGTCGCAAGTCAGATCATCATCCATTTGGAGAAACGCCACGCCGAGAAGCGGAAGCGTGATGCGGAAGGGAAGAAATCGCGCGTTGAAGGCTAGCCCCAACGATCGAGCTAGCGCGGCGTCGCGCCCGGACTTCGAGATCGCCGGTCATTCGGTAGAGGCGGGTGAGCGTGCGCGATTCGAGATCCCGATCGCCCGTCTGCAGACCGATGCTGAGGCCTCCCTTCCCGTTTGCGTGCTGCACGGGGTTCGGCCGGGACCCATCGTTTGGGCCAATGCTGCGGTCCATGGCGACGAGCTCAACGGCGTGGAGATCATTCGACAGGTGCTGCAGGAACTCGACCCCAAGCAAATGTCGGGCACGCTGATCGCGGTGCCGATCGTCAACGTATTTGGTTTTCTCAGTCAGTCCCGGTATCTCCCTGACCGGCGAGACCTGAATCGTTCGTTCCCCGGAAGTGCCCGTGGATCTCTCGCATCGCGCCTTGCGCACATCTTTGTGACCGAGATCGTCGAGCGCTGTTCGCTCGGTATCGACTTGCACACGGGCTCTGACGCCCGGACCAACCTCCCGCAGGTTCGGGCCGACCTGAAGGACCCTGTGACTCACGGGCTAGCCGAGGCCTTTGCCGCTCCCGTCCTGATGGGAGCGAGCCTGCGTGACGGATCGCTACGCAAGATTGCGGCGAAAAGCGGCGCTCGAGTCCTGCTCTACGAGGCGGGCGAGCCGCTCAGGTTTTGGGATCAGGCGATTGAAGCGGGCGTTTCTGGGATACTCCGCGTCTTGAAGAAGCTCGAGATGATCGAGGATGCGCCGATAGCCACTGTCTCATCGACCAAGGCGGAGAAGAGCAGCTGGGTGCGCGCGTCTCGCAGTGGTCTCTACCACGCCACCCGTCCACTCGGCGCGACTGTCGAGCGCGGTGAAACGCTCGGTTTCATTACGACCCCCTACGGCACGCGGAAATCACTCGTGAAGAGCCCGTGCGCTGGGATCGTGATTGGGAGCGTGACCAACCCGCTGATTTTCCAGGGGGACGCGCTCGTTCACGTGGCGCAGACCGCTGCGAGAGATCTAGTCTCCACCGAAGAGGTCGAGTAGACGGTTCGCCGCCAGGCCAGGGGGCAGCTCACCTTCACGCACCGCACGTACGGTCGCGTCGAGCTCTGCTGCCACGCCAGGGGACTCGTGGAACGTTCTCAAGAGGCGCTCTTCCACCAGGGACCACATCCAGCGTGTGGCTTGTTCGGCGCGCTGCTGCTCGAGCGAGCCCGAGGCCTTCAGCATGTCACGGTGCTCAGAGATCGCGGTCCAAAGCTCATCGATGCCCGCGCCCGTTTCTGCGCTGACCACGAGGGTCTTCGGGATCCACTCCGCGTGGCGCGGCCGCAGGTAACGCATGGCAGCGGCGTGGTCGCGGGCGGCCGCGCGGGCGAGGTTGACTCGGCTCCCGTCTGCCTTGTTGACCGCCAAGAGGTCGCCGACCTCCAAGATGCCCTTCTTGATCCCCTGCAATTCGTCGCCAGCGCCCGGGAGCAGCAGCACCACGAACGTATCCACCATCTGCCGGACGGCGATCTCCGACTGGCCGACGCCTACGGTTTCTACGAGGACGACGTCAAAGCCAGCGGCTTCGCAGAGGAGCATCGTCTCACGCGTGCGCTGGGCGACGCCGCCGAGGGTGGTGGCGCTCGGGCTCGGTCGAATGAAGGCGGCTTCGGTTTGGCTGAGGCGTTCCATGCGACTCTTGTCGCCGAGGATGCTGCCACCGGAGAGCGTGCTGGAGGGGTCGATCGCGAGGACCGCAACGCGGTGCCCCGCCTCGATGAGGTGCAGGCCGAGGGTCTCGATCAGCGTGCTCTTGCCGACGCCGGGCACGCCGCTGATGCCGATGCGCTGGGCTCCGCCCGTTTTGGACAGGACCGCGCCCAAGAGCGCTTGGGCCACCGGGGCATCTTCGGCGCGGGTGCTCTCCACGAGGGTGATCGCTTGGGCGAGCCGCGTGCGATTCCCCTCTAGCACTCCCTCCGCCAAGGCGGCGGCGCGCTCGTTTCCACTCGGAGTCTGTGCCATCGTGGGGGAGAGGGTAACGTACGGCGCGTGCTGACACTCCTCCGCTATCTCTGGGCGTTGCCGAACACTCTGATCGGGCTCGTTTTCTGTGCCGTTGCGCGGGTTTCGGGCGGCGAGGTGGCGGTGGTGGACGGGGTGGTGGAGGCCCACGGCGGATGGACCCGGGCGGCCCTCCGGCCGAATCCGTTCATGCGCAACGGGATCGCGGCGATCACGTTTGGCCACGTGGTGATTGGGGCCGATGCCTTCCAGCTCCAGCGCACGCGCGTGCACGAACGCGTCCACGTGCGCCAGTACGGAACCTTCGGCCCGTTCTTCCTGCCGCTCTACTTTCTCTCGAGCGCGTGGTGCCTCTGCCGTAGGGTTGACCCCTACCGCGAAAACGTGTTCGAGCGTGAGGCCTACCGGATCGAGGCGGAGTGGCGCGAGCGGTTCGGCTAGATCCGAGCCTGGAGCGTGTAGAGCCGGTGGTAGCGCCCTTCTTGGGCCATAAGCTCGGTGTGCTTCCCGCGCTCCGCGATCTCCCCGTCCTCGATGACGAGGATCAGGTCGGCGCGCTGAATCGTCGACAGCCGGTGCGCGATGACGAGGGTTGTGCGTCCTTGGAGCAGCGTCTCTAGGCTCTCTTGGATGTACGACTCGCTCTCGGTGTCGAGGGCGGAGGTCGCTTCGTCCAGCAATAAGATGCGCGGGTCCGAGAGGATCGCACGGGCGACCGTTACGCGCTGGCGCTGGCCGCCGGAGAGCTTGACGCCGCGCTCGCCGATCAAGGTGTCCAGCCCGTCGGGCATGCGGTCAGAGAACTCGGTGACGTAGGCGCGCTTGGCGGCGTCCAGAACCTCTTCTTCCGAGGCGTTCGGCCGCGCGAAGAGTAGGTTCTCGCGGATCGTGCCGTCGAAGAGAAACTCGTCCTGGAGGACGAGGCCCAGCTGGCTCCGGTAGCTGCTCAGCTTGACGTGGCGCAGGTCGACGCCGTCCACCGTCACGCGTCCTTCGTCGGGGGAAAGGAACGACACGGCCAACGCCGCCAGCGTCGACTTGCCGGAGCCGGAGCTTCCAACGAGGGCCACCACGGTGCCCGGCTCCACGTCGAACGCGATGTTCTTGAGCACGGGTTCCCCTTCGACGTAGCTAAACGACACGTCGTCGAACGTCATATGTCCGCGGACCACCGGCATGTCGATCGTGCGCAGCGGATCGTCGTCCTCGCCCGGCTGGGACAGCAGCTCTTCGGTTCGATCGAGTCCAGCGAAGGCCTCCGTCATCTGGGTGCCGATGTTCGCCATCTGCACGATGGGTCCCACGAGGAAGCCGAGGAAGAGAGTGAAGGAGAACAGCTCGCCGACGGACAGCTTGTCCGCGAGCATGAGGTGCCCGCCGTAGCCGAGGATGACGACGCTTGCGACACCGACGAAGAACGTACCGAGGCTCGTGACCGCGGCGCTGGTTGTCAGCGTCGTCTTGACGTTCTCGAAGATGCGCAGGACCCCGGCCTGGAAGATCTCGTTCTCACGCTCAAGCGCGTGGAACCCCTTCACGATACGAATACCGCCCAGGGCCTCGGTGAGCCGCCCGTTCACCTCGGCACTGATCTTGCCGCGTTCCCGGAATGCGGGCCGCAGCCTCTTGAAGGCGCGCGTCGAGACCACCGCGAACAGCGCCATCGGGATGAGCGCGAGCGCCGTCATCGCGGCGTTGATCCTCAGGAGGAAGAAGAGCGAGATGATCACCGTCAGGATCCCACCGAAGAGCTGCACGAGCCCCGTTCCCACGAGATTCCGAACGCCCTGAACGTCGTTCATGATCCGCGAAACGAGCTCGCCGGACTTGGTCTCTTCAAAGGTACGCACCGGAAGCCTCAGCACGTGGCTGTGCACCTTGGCCCGCAGCTCCGCGATCAGGTGCTGCGCCTCCACGCTGAGCAGCTTGGTCAGCAAGAACGACGTGAGCGCCTGCAGCGACGTAGCGGCCAGAAGCCCCCCAAGGAGCGGCACCAGGAGCGAACCCTCTTTCTTGACCAGCACGTCGTCGATCAAGAACTTGGTCGACGCGGGCAGCACCATCCCGCTCATGCGGTTGATCACGATGAGCAGCAGCCCGAGCGCGACGAGCTTGCGCCGGGGCCAGATGATCTCCCGAAAGGCGCTCCTGAGGCTGTTCGAACTAATGCGCTTGGCTGGCTTCTTCATGGACGCCGCCCATTCTGGTCGTTCGGGCCGTGCACGGTGTGCAGCCAGGCGAAAAACCGCCTAGGGTCGCAGGTGCTTCCAGTACTTCTCTGGGTTCGCGAGGATGTCCCTGGTGATCTGGTAGTGATCCGTTTCTTCGAGCGCGATCGTTTGGAGGGCTCCCCCGTCGAAGCTCAGGATGGTCGCGCCGGGGTACGTCAAGAGAATGGGCGAATGGGTCGCGATGATGAACTGGCTGCGGGTGCCTTCGACGCGGTCCGCGATCAGCGCTAACAGACTGAGCTGCCGCGCCGGGGAGAGCGCCGCCTCGGGCTCGTCCATCAGGAAGAGCCCGGTCTGGAGTCGGTGACGCATCAGTTCAAGGAACGCTTCGCCGTGGGAGCGAACTAGCAGCGACTTGCCGCCGTAGTGCTGGTAGGGGTCGCCGATGAAGTCCGGGTCTTTCTCTCGCTCCTCGAGAAGGGCAGCGAGATGGGCCTGGTGCTCCGCGCGGAAGAAGTAGCCGTCCCGCGGCTTGCGGCGAAACCCCGCGCGAAGGAAAGGCGTGAGGGCTGCTTGGTTTTCTGGGGTGTACCCGACTCCGGTTTCAGCGGGGCTGCCCCCTGCGGCGGGCAGTCCAGAGCGCTCAGCCAATGCCTCCAGCAAGGTCGACTTGCCGCTGCCGTTCTCACCAATAAAGAACGTCACGGGGCTGGTGAACTCGAGGTCGAGGTCCTGAACCCACCTTAGCTGGAGCGGGAAGGCATCCTTGGGCCCATCGAGGGCGTCCACCGCTCTAGCGTCGAGCTGGGCTCCGCGAAGGTAGTGGACGTCTTGGTACTTCATGGGACGCCCCACCGTAGGAAGAGTCCGTGGCCACATCAGTCCCGCGCTCCATCGATCCACTGGACTGCCTGTTGGATCGTGTCTTCTGCGTACAGGATGCGTCGGTGCCCCAGTCCTTGGGTTCGAATGAACCGCTTGATGCCGACCGCGTCCGCGATGCGTTCGCTGTGCTCGATCGGGACCTCCTTGTCCTCTTCGTCGTGGATCAGGAGGATCCGATCCCCGTGGGGCACGTCCATCACCTCGACGTCGTAGTCCGCGAGGTCCACGCTGTACGCGCGGTTCATCCAGCGGGTCATGCGTTCGCGCAGCCCTGGGCTGAAACCCATGATCTCGGCGTAGCCGTGGATGAAGTAGAGGATGCTCGCCGGGGACGAGATCATCACCATCCTCTCGAAGGCGAGCCCTTCGCTCATGGCGAGCGCCGCTGCGCCTGCGCCCATCGAATGGGCGATGACGCCGTGGGGCTCGACGCGTAGCTTGCGCGCCACCGCGAAAGCAGCGTCTGCCAGCTCGACCAGCGAGGAGGTCTTGCCGTCCGACTGGCCGTGTGCGGGGCCATCCCATGTGACGACGGAGTAGCCGCGCTCGACGAGGGGGGCCGCCATAGCGCCGAGTTGAGCGCCCCGCCCCGCCCATCCGTGCATAAGGAATACGACCTTGGACCCCGTGCCCCAGCGCCAGGCCTGGACCTCGTTCCGCGCCACCCGCACCTTGAACGGGAGCGCTTCTTTCAACCACGCTTCCTCCCGCCGCGGCCGCGGGTGCTGCGGTGGATAGCAAAAGAGCCGGGCCGATGCCGCCGCTGCTCGCTCTGGCGCGACGGTCCCCAGGGCCCGAAGCCCGCAGGCGGCCGCCCTAAGGGTGAATGGAAGAGTACGAACGGTCGTGCTTTTATCTATCGACATAGGAAGGCGAAGGCGGGGAAGGGAGAGGGGGTGGGCGCTACTTCGCGCTCTCTAGGAGGCGCTCGAAGCCCTTGCGGGTTCGCTTCGGCGCTGTGGGGTCGTCGAGGAGTCGGATGTGGAAGTGGTGCGCCATCACGAGGGCGTACAGCTCGAACGCAAACTGCCGCGGGTCGATGTCGCTTCGGAAGTGCTTCTCTTCCACGCAGAGCGCCGCAGCGCCGACCAAGAACTCCACCATGTCATGCTGGGACTCGACCAGGGCGTCACGGAGCGGCCCTTCTCGATCGTCGTACTCAGCGGCGGCCTGCAGGAAAATGCAGCCTCCACGGGAGTCATTTGACCAGTTCCAGCCGAGCCAGTTCTTGAGCAAGGTGCGCAGCCGAGGCTCGCCGCGTGTCTCCGCTAGTGCAGGACCAATCACACGCGTCACGAACTCATTGCGCCCGTGCTGCAGCACTTCGAGCTGAAGCTGCTCCTTGGAAGAGAAGTGCGCGAACAGGCCGCTCTTGGAAAGGTTCACGCGATCAGCCAAGCGCCCGATCGTGATCGCCTCGAGCCCTTCTGTCGACGCGACCTCTAGTCCCGCCTGCAGGATGGCGGCTCGCGTCCTGTCGCCTTTGCTTTGTCCTTCCATGCTTGCCTTCGGAGGGTACATCATTAAGTGAACGGTCGTGCACTTTTTCGGCGGATCGCCTCGGTGGGGCCTCTGGGGGGGGTCCCAGGGGCTCTCGCGCTCCTGCGCGAGGCCCCCGCGAGGCTTGCCCTCGCGGCCCGTGCGGCGAGCACTCGTGGGCGGGGGCTAGCGTGATGGCGGCGCCCTGTGTCGGCAACCGCTCGCTTCGGCTCCACTTGCCTTGGTCGCAGTCCAGCCCCACGCCGCCACGACCCAAACCGTCCCGTGCGTCCGCAGGACGCTGGGGCTCTCGCGCTCCTGCGCGAGGCTCCCGCGAGGCTTGCCCTCGCGGCCCGTGCGGCGAGCACGCCCCGCCCGGCGAGGGCGGCCCGTCCGGCAGGACGCCTGCGCGGCGAGCGCCAGAGACATAATCGCTATTTCGACGTTAGGAGAAATGCCAGAGATACTGCT
>CALHGQ010000082.1 GCA_938030175.1 uncultured bacterium
CCCCACCGCCAGCTACCTTACTCAGCGGCGATCTGCCTATTCAAAAGCGCCGCCGCTCCGGGCCTGCTAGGCGTAGTGCAGACGGCCCAGGCGCTCTTCGCGGTCGTTCGCGAAGCGCTTGATGCCGACCATCAGGCTCTCGGGGTCGATCTTGGCCTCTTGCTTGACCTCCTCCAAGGACCCGCCCGTGCGCCAGCGATCGTCGTGATCGCTCGTCATGGCGTACTGTTCTGCGACCTTGGTGGAGAGCCAAGGGTGCATCCCGATTCGAGAGCCGTTGGAGATCACGGTGCTGTCCAGCCAGTCGGACTTGTGCAGCACGGTGTCGCGGTAGTCCTTGTCCTGGCGCATGAAGAGCTCGTAGCTCGACGTGGCGACCAGCTTGCAGTTCGGCGCGGTGCCGTCATGGAACTTCGGCAAGAGCGAGATCATCGACTCCATCGTGGACGTGCCCTCGATGATGAGGGTGCCTTCCTTCGGACGCTTCGGATCGTAGTCGCGCAGGACGTACGCGCCCTTGGCGGCCTCCATGTAGCTCGGCATGCCGAGGGCGGCCCTGTCCGGGACGACGGTGGCCGGTCGCGTCAGGTGCAGCGCGATGATCGGAACGTCCGTCTTGAGCGCAGCGGCCAGGGTCGGCGCCAGCTCGTTGTGGTTCCACGGGCGCACGTTGATGACGTGCCCCTCGGGGAAGAGCTGGGTCACCACCGGGCTGAAGATGCCGAAGTGGGTACGGCTGTCCTCTGCGGTCTCGGGGCCCGAGTGACCTGCGACCCAGATGACCTTGCCGACCTTCAGCTCGCAGTCCTGTGCGAGCTGGCTGAAGAGACGCATCATGCCGTACTTCAGGTACGAGAAGCTGCCGTAGGTCGAGCATGCGCCCCAGTAGCCGAGGAAGTCCTCTTCGGGCTTATCGCTCATGTTCACGGTAGCCGCGCCCACGACGAGTCCGGCGTTCGTGAACTCAGTGATCTGCTGGGGGAGGAGCGAACCCTCGGTGTTCGAGTTGCGCTCGTACCAGCCGAAGTTCTTCTTGTCGCCCCAGTTCTTCGCGAAGCCGGAGATCGCGGTGGAGTCCGCGAGGTCCGCGGAGCAGGCGAGCACGAGCGGGCGGCCCATACGCTCCTTTGCCATGCTGTTGACCCACGCGCCGAACTTGGCGAAGCCGTCCTTGTTGGCGGCCTTTGCGCCGGGCTCAAGGAAGAGCTCCTTCGGCAGGTCGTTCAGCCACGACCGATCCTCGGCCATGTTCTTCGCGGCGTCGAGCCTGAACGCGGCCGGCTTGGCCGGGATCGACTCGCCGAGACCGATCAGCGTGTCGGCCACGTACTCCGCGAGGCCTTCGGTGTTGCGCAGCACGCTAAACACGGTTTCGAACCAGCCCTTGGACTGCTCGCGGCAGGCCTCTTCGCCCGGATCGGTCGTGTCGCCGTGACCTTCGAAGGTCACGCCGTACTTCTTGGCGAATTCCTCGCGGCACTTCCAGAACATCTCGGAGTTGCGCCCGTGGGACTTGCCGTGGGACGCCGCGTCGAAGACGCCGTAGCCGCGACCCTTGCGGGTCTTGAACCAAACACAACCCGGCTTGCCGTCCGTGTTCTCCGCGTGAACGATCTCCAAGAGCGCCTTGGTGATTTGTTCGTAGTCGTGTCCGTCTTCGGCGCCAGCGGTGCGCCAGCCGTAGGACTCGAACCAGCTCTGCGGATCGCCGTAGGAAACTTCGGAGTTCGCGAACGAGTCGATGCCGTGGTCGTTCCAGTCGAACAGATAGATGAGGTTGTCGAGGCCGAGTCCGAACGCGGAGTTCTTGACCTCGTGGTGGCAGCCAGCGGTGTGGCCGCCTTCGCCTTCCACGGCGAAGACTTTGGTGTCGGAGCCCGCGTGCTTCAGCGCCATGGCTTCGCCGAGGGCCGCCGGGGCGCCGTGGCCGCTGGGGCCCGTGTTGAACTTGAAGAAGAGCGTCTTGCCCTCCATCTCGGCGTGGCCGGGGAGCTCCTTGTTGTGGCGAAGGCGCAGGAGGTCTTCCCACACGAGCTGACGCTCTTTCGCGTTCGGCACGAGGTACTTCGCGTCACCCGTGCGCTCGTGGCAGATGCGCAGCGCTTCGTTGTAAACGGCGAGCATCGCGTAGGTGCCCGGGTTGCAGTGACCTGCCACCAGCACGTAGCGATCACCGAACGGGTGGTCCGCCTTGCGAATGTCCCAGCGCATTCCGGCGCCCAGGGTGTTCGCGACCATGAACGGAACCTTCGAGCGCGATCCGCCCGGGTGCCCGCTCTGGCGGATGTTCAGCATCAGGTCGATCGACTGGTCGATCAGGTCGCCGACGATCTCCCACTTGCCGAAGTGGGGGCGGAGTTCGTCGAGGGAGGGGCGGGGGCTTGCGGTCGTCGTAGTCATGGCTGCGTTTCGCCGGGGAGTGCGGGCGAGAAGGCCCGCCGACTGGGCGGAGTTTGAGGCCCGAAATCATATCCGCTGCGTCTGTTGTGGCACGAAGAAGGGCCCGGACCCGTGCGGTTAGCACGGGTCCGGGCCCTCAAGTCGCGGCTGGAATCAGCCGGGCAGGGCTCTAGCGCCTGCGGGGGGCGCTGCGGACCTCCTCGCGAAGCTCGTTCAGCTCGGCCCTCATTGCCTGGACATCAGCCTGGATCTCCCGGGCGAGCTTGACGAGCTCCTCCTCGGCCGTGGGGACTGCGGGGGCGTTCAGGCCGCCGGAGAGGCCAAACCTGACGGGCTTGGCCGCGGTAGCCGGCCAGCCATCCGCGGCAAAGCGGTAGCCCGTTGGCCGGGGCCCGACTTGTCCGGGCCCGATCCAGCGACCCGCGGGAACGCGGACGAAGCGGTCGGCGCCTTGGATTCTGGCCTCGCCTTCTTCTTCGTGCTCCTCCATCTCGTCTTCTTCGCACTCCTCAGAACACTCTTCAGAGCACTCCTCTGAGCAGTCGTCGTCGAAGTCAAAATCGAAGTCGAAGTCGAAATCAAAGTCCCCGTGGGCTTCGAGGTTCGAGAGGGCCTCTTCGAGACCCTCGAGACCTTCCAGTCCTTTGAGCTCCGCCAGGTCGCCGAAGTCGAAGTCGATACCTTCCAGTCCCTCAAGACCTTCCAGTCCTTTGAGCTCTGCCAGGTCGCCGAAGTCGATCTCCTCCAGGTTGTCCAGGCTACCCAGGAGGCCACCGATGGCCATGCCACCCAGGTCGCCGCCGACGGCCCCAAGGATGGACTCGATGTCGTCGAGCTCGATCTCTTGGCCGTTGAGGTTCATCTCAAAGGTCGGCTCCTCGCCGTCCTCCGCCATGATCTTCGCGAAGAAGCGCACTCCATCGCTCGCGTCGTTCCCGTGGCCGGCGTGGTTCAGTGCGCCGAACAGGTCCTTGTGGGATGCTGCTGGGCCGCCCGTTGACTGGCTGGTCTTTGACGTGGTTGTGGTGATGGACGAGCTTCCATTCGTGTGGATGTGCACGTCGCCCTCTTCCACGTGGATGTGGAAGGTGTTCGGCCCGCCCACGTCGATCTTGCGGCCGCTGCTCGGGAACTGACCCTGGGCGCCGCCCTTAGCGCCTGGATTCCAGATGCCCTTCGCGCCGGTGACGTGCTTCAAGACGCGCTTCTGGCCGTCATCGTCTCCGTCGAAGAAGAAGATCTCGGCGTCTTGGTCGCCCTTCCCTGACCACTCGAACGTCTTGCCGTCCGCCGACTTGCCAATGAGGACCTTGGCGCGGGCAACGCCTTGCTTCTTTTGCCCATCGTCGTCCCCCTCGAACATGAAAACCTCGACGTCCTCGCCGTCCTTACCGGACCACTCGAAGGTCTTGCCGTCCGTGGACTTGCCAACCAAGACCTTGGCGCGGGCAAAGGCCTCCTTGGCGTCGTTCGCCTCCAGGCGCGCTGTGGCGAGTTCCTTGGCCTGTTGGCGGGCGACTTCTGCCACCTCGCCGGCCTGCTGACGCGCGACCTCTGCGAGCTCTTGGGCGCGCTCGCGAGCCTGTCTGGTCACCACTCGCGACTGCTGTCGGGCCTCTTCGCGAGCTTGCTCTGCGATCTCCCTCGCCTCGGTACGAC
Source organism: uncultured bacterium (assembly GCA_938030175.1). Lineage (GTDB taxonomy): Bacteria > Planctomycetota > UBA1135 > UBA1135 > Saltatorellus. Next base: position 4,060 of record CALHGQ010000082.1, read on the forward strand.
GTTCGGCGGCGACTTCGCGGATCTCATGTGCCCGCTCTCTGGCCTCCTCACGACGCTCTTCCATCTCGGCGCGGCGCTCCTCCGACTTGGCCCGGCGCTCTTCGATTCTGCCGCGCTCCTCTTCGAGACGCCCGCGCATTTCTTCAAGAGCTTCGCGCCGCCCCTCAGTGGTTTCCCTCGGGACGCTTCTGCTGTTCTTCTTGCTCTTGCTCTTGCGCAGGTCCTTCTGCATTGCCTTGAGTTCGTTGCGCAAGCGCTTGATCTCTTCCTGTAGACGCTCGGCGTCACGCTCGAGGTCTTCGGTGCCGGACTGGAACCCCAGGCTTGAGACGAGCAGCTTGGCGGGTGCCTCGGGCTCCGGAAGCCACTTGGTGCTGGCAAGTGGCAGGGATACGGGTGCCTCGGGCTCCGGAAGCCACTCGGTGCTGGCAGGTGGCAGGGATACGGGAGCCACGGCCACGGGCGCAGGGAGCGCTGCCGGCGCCTGTGGGGCGACGGGGCGCAGCGGCTTTGATCCCTGCGGTTCACCGTGGGAGCCATAAAGTGCGGGCGTCAATCCGAGGGCGCCGAGGGCGCAGGTCGCGAGGGTGAATTTCATGGGTGTTGTGGCGCTGATGCGCACCGGTTAGGGGACGGAGTGATTCGTGTGGAAAGGGGGCGTCGACCAGAGGCTTATCGCGCGAGCATGCGCATGCGGCTCTCGAGCTGATCGACGTACGTTCGGACCCGCATGGCACGCACGTGGAGCATCTCCAGGCGGCGGACGGTGGAACCAGCGACCTCGCGCGTGGCGGCGAGGGCGATGAGTGTTCTGATCTCTTCTTGAAGCTGATCGATGGACTGGTGAAGTGCATCGAACGGCGTCGTTGGTGTCGGCGGCGCCTCAACGGCGAAGACTTCAACGACCCGAGGCGTGATGACTGCTTCTACCTCGATGGGGTAGGCCGTCTTCGCCGCGAAGCCAGGCGCGGCCATGGCGGTCGCGAGGACCGTGACTCCGCCGACCCAGCGCAGTGCCCCAAGGGGTCCTGCTGGCTCACCGTCCGTGGCAAGGATTCGGTTCACGCGGCTGCTGAGGGGCGAGTTCTTGTGTGCCATGGGGCAGGCAGGGCGGGCCGCTGCTCGCTCGGCAGTCGGTGCCCCGATAATCCACTCGGCCACGGTCGTCAGGCAGCGCGCGAGGGCGACCTCGTTGCCGGTAACGTCGACCGCAAACTCGTCGCAGCAGTACTCCGCGCTCTCGTCGAGGCGCGCGACCATGAACCAGTTGAGCGGTTGGAAGAAGAACAGCGCGGCGACCGACCGCGCGGCGGCGGTCCAGAGCGGGTCGAAGCGTGCGACGTGCCCGATCTCGTGGGCAAGCATCGCCTGGAGCGAGGGGCCGTCGAGCTCGGCGAGCGCACGTCGAGGCAGTACCACGCGGGGCAGCAGCACGCCGGTGGCGTACGGCGACGAGCCCTGCTCCGTGACTTCCACGCGGATCGGCCGACGAACCCCGGCGCGGTGTCCAAGCTCGCGGACCAGGTCCACGACGGGCCCGCTCATCAGCCGCGAGCGTCGGCCGAGGCTGTGCATTCTGATCCCTTCGAGGAGCGCGCGGATCATGAGCATGCCGATGCCGGCGGCGACAGCGATCAGGCCGATGATCGACCCCCAGCTGGTGGGGGCGAAGCGTTCCACCTGTGCCCCCAGCTGGGCTTCCACCACGGGCAGGGTCTCCGCGGCGGGGGCCTCCTGCGCGGGCTCGACGCCCGTGAGGACCGCCAGGTCGCCGGTGAGCTGATCGAGCCTCGCGAGGATCAACGCCTCGCGGATTTCCAGGGCCGTTGGTGCGTGAGCGACTTCACTCGGGGTCGTCACCACGGCGGTCAGTGTTTCTGCGCCCGGAAGTTCCCAGTGCCCAAAGGCCGGGTTCAATCCAGCGCCGAGCTGAAGGCTTGCCGTCACGATCGGGCCGAAGAGCGCGGCGCGCCAAAGTTGTTCCGCGCCGCGGGCACTCTTGATGATGCGTGTCGCTACGGCCGCGATGGCGAAGAGGCAAATCCCGTGGACGAGGTAGGTCGCGAGCCAAGCGCTGACCTGGGCCGGAACTTCTCCGCTCACGAACTCGCTGATGTGCTGCAAGTCGAGGCCTTTCAACGGGCACCCCCGTCACGCTTGCGGCCAGAACGTCCAGCGTGCTGTTCGATCAGTTCCTTGATCGCATCCAGCTCACCTCGGTCGATTTGCTGCTCGGTCAAAAGGTGGCTGACGAGGGCCGCCGCGTCCCCGCGGAAAAGCTGGTCCGTCAGGTCCGAGACCATCGATCGGTTGACCTCGCTCTCGCTTACGCTGGCGGCATAAACGAACCCGCGACCCTCCATCCGGCGCCCGACAACGCCCTTCTTCTCCATCTTGGACAGCATGGTCGCGATGGTGGTCAGGGCCAGGCCGCGCTCCTCGAGAAGAGCGCTATGGACGTCAGCGACGGGCAGTTCGCCCTTTTCCCAAAGCACACGCATGATCGCGTGCTGAAGATCGCCGAGGCTGTGTTCCTTAGACATGTGTCGTCGGGGTGAGAGTGAAGATGTGGGAACGTCGAACTGGCGGTCCTACGGCTGGACTACCTAGGTCGTTGGATCCTACTACCGAGGTAGTCGGATGGCGACCCCGGTTCTTTCACCTCGGAGCCAAATTCCCTCGTAAGGGGTCTGTATTGGCGGTAACGGGCTGCTGTGGCGCTGGGCCCACAGGGGCTCTCGCGCTCCTGCGCGAGGCCCCCGCGAGGCTTGCCCTCGCGGCCCGTGCGGCGAGCACTCGTGGGTTGGGGCTAGCGTGATGGCGCGGCGCGGCGTGTCGTGTCGGCAAGCGCTCGGCTCGGCCCCACTTGCATCGGTCGCCGACTCGGGCTCACGCCGCCACGACCCAAACCGTCCCGTGCGTCCGCAGGACGCTGGGGCTCTCGCGCTCCTGCGCGAGGCCC
>CALHGQ010000083.1 GCA_938030175.1 uncultured bacterium
TCGCGGTCCACCTTGATGCACACGAACGCATCGTTCATGAGCTTCGCGACCTCGTCGTCTTCGAAGCTCTCGTGCTCCATCACGTGGCACCAGTGACACGTGGAGTAACCAATGGACAGGAACACGGGAACGTCGCGCTTCGCGGCGAGCTCGAAGGCCTCCGCCCCCCACTCGTGCCAGTCCACAGGGTTGCGCGCGTGCTGGAGCAGGTAGGGACTCTTCGAGAAGACGAGCCGGTTGAACTCCTCCCCCCCATCGGCCGGCAGCTCCGCGATCACTTCGGGAGCCGGCAGCGGCTTTCGCTCGCCCTCACCGAAAGGCATGAATGAACCAGACATCAGGAGGGCGAGGAGTAGCTTCACTTGGAGGTCAGCTCGGTGAGCTTCTTGATGAGGTAGGGGGGCGTCACGACACCCGCGTAGCCATCGATGAACTTGCCTTCGGCGTCCGCGAAGAGGACGAAGGGGAGCATCATCGCGTCTTCAAGCTGCTGAGCGATCTCGATGACCTCGGGCTCCGGTTCATCGCAGTCGGAAGCCACGGCCACGAAGTGCTCCTGAAGAAGCGGCGCCACGTCGGGGCGCGGAATGACAGCCTGCACCAGGCTGCGGCACTGGCTTCAGAGCTCGCGTCCGAACTCGATAAAGATCAGCTTGCCATCTTTGGCGGCGGCGGCTTTGGCGTCCGCCATGGACGTGAACCACTGCAGGGTGCCGCGGTCATCAAAGTGTGGGTGGGTCGACGTAGTCATGGCTGCAAGGTAAGCCGTGGCCTAGGTCCTGCGAGCCGCTACTTGGGCGATATCTGCCGCTCCGACTCGTTTCCGGCTAGGCCCCGAGGGGCCCGACGGGACCATGGCCATGCACGGCCGCCGAGCATGTCGAAGCGATCTGGGTCCCGGCGGCGAAAGACCAAAACGCTCCGCCGAGTCATAGACAGAGCCACCGACGCATGTCGCGCCGGTCCTGACGGTTGCCTTAGTAGCAATTCTCAAGCTCGTCCAGCCACTCGGCGACCCAGCTCTCGCCAGGCCCAAGCGCCACGATTCCATCGAGGTAGGGCTTCACGAAGGCGAGCAGCTCTTCCCCGTCATCAATCCCGGTCCTGAGCCCTCGCCATTCCAAGTTGATCACGTACTTGTCCTTGCGAGCTACGACGACGTTGCCGTAGGTCTTTTCACCGCTTCGATGGACCCAGGCCGAGATCTCGTCGCCCCAGTCCAACGGCACAGGGTAGTAGCGCGCTCCGAGGAAGCCGTATGTCGCCGAGGGATCCGGCACTTCATCTGAGGGACTACTTGCGTCGACTCGTCTGCGAGGCAGGTAGTGCTCGAACGCGCGCGTCGGATGCTCAGTGAATTCGATGTAGCATCCCGCGGAGGGACCCAGCGAGTCCAAACCGCCTTCCGAGAAGCTGACGCGCCACTCCCCCAAGAAACGCTCCGAACCCGGAGGATACTTCAGAGCATGGAGCACACGATTCGCTCGAGTCTCTCTCTCGACCGAGAACTGCTCTTTGAGAGCCTCCAAACCGAAGAGCGAATCCCTGAGCTGGGCGGTTGGCCGGAAATACTTGATGTCGCCGGCCGTTCGGGACCGCACTTGAAGGATGACCAATACGAGCGTGAGGGCGGTCGTGGCTACGAACATGGCCACTCGAGTTCGACGAGGGGAAGAGGTCATTCCTTGACGGTACGCCGTTCGACCTTGGAGCGCAGCGCCCTGACTCCCATTTTCACCTAGGGGTTCTTCAGCGCCCAGCGCACACAGTCGATAGCCCCTGAATGCAGGAAGCCCCCTACCAACTCAAGCTGGACGAGGAGTTCGGTCGGAAGCTGGCCAAGGGCTACTTCCCCATCATGCTTCAGTTCCCGGTGGATCCGAAGCCCCGCTACGGCTACGGGAAGCCCGCCCATCCTCAGCTCTCCCCCATGATGGAGCGCGAGAGAGGCGCGTTCCGCGAGCGCTACTCGTCGTTCCTCCGGTTCAAGGACGAGTTCCGCAGGATCCCGCTGCGACAGCAAAACGACCCGCACGAACCGTCTTGGCTCACCGGGCCCTGGCTCGGAGGGTTCGACTCGGTCGCGCTGTACGGCCTGCTCACGGAGCTCAACCCAGCCCTCTACCTGGAGGTCGGATCTGGACTCAGCACCAAGTTCGCCAGACGAGCCATCAACGATCAGAAGCTGCGCACACAGATCCTCTCCATCGACCCAGAGCCGCGGGCGGAGATCGACGAGCTCTGCGATGGCGTCGTTCGGCAGCGACTGGAGGACGTAGATCTCAAGGTCTTCGATCTCTTGCAACCCGGCGACATCCTGTTCATCGACTCGTCCCACGTGTGCCTGATGAACTCGGATGTGAGCGTGTTCTTCATGGACGTTCTACCGCGACTGAAGCCCGGCGTGATCGTTGAGGTCCACGACATCTACCTGCCGTACGACTATCCGCTGGACGTCAAGGTCTGCGGCTTCGAGCAGTCCTATTACCGAGAGCGCTGGTACACAGAGCAGTACCTCCTAGGAACCCACCTCCTCGCCATGGGCGACCGCGCCAAGATCGTCTTGGCCAACGAGTTCGCCTCCAGAGACCCCGAGCTCAAGGAAAGCCTCAACCCCCTCTGGGACATGCCGGAGCTGAGGGGAGTCCTCACGGCCAAGATGGCGCGGGGCTCATCTCTTTGGTTCGAAGTCGGCGCTCGCTGATCGAAGCGCGCGGTACGAGGTGAAACGTGAGAAGCCGCCACTTGCCCCGAGGCGGGACAAGTGGCGGCTTCTTGCGCAGTTCCGTGCTACGGATCAGGGCGTGAAGGTCACCGCCAAGGCGTTGGAGAGGTTGAAGCTAAAGCCGCAGGGCCCACCAAGGTCGCGGTAGTACGTCTGGAAGTTCCATGTTGCTCCGGAGACGATCTGGCCCAGGGGCGGGTTGTTGGCGACCGTGTAAGCCACAAGGCCCGGCCCGACCGATCCGGCACCCAGAGCACCCGTGGGGAACGGCGGGAAGCGGAAGAACGGTCCGCCTGCGCAGAGCAAGCCGTTGCCAACGCCCGCCGGAGGGATCGTGCTGCCCCCCATGAAGGTCATGGCGAAGGAACCAGGGCTCATGCCCGAGGTGGTCAAGATGAGGTTGTCCAGCAGCGTGCTCGTCGATCCGCAGCCCTCCAGGAGCGCCCCGGTGCCAGCGACGTTGAGGCAACCAGCGGTCGGGAAGTCGTTGCCGCAAGGCGCATCCGCCGCGATGCAGAAGCAGAAGGGGATGCCGACGGGCGGGCAGCCCTCGCAGGAGTCCGGGACGCCGTTCATGTTGGTGTCCGGGACCGAGCCGAAGGCGATGGCCACGGCGTCCTCGACGCCGTCACCGTCGCAGTCGTTGACGTTCTGCCAGATGGAGTCAGCGGCGTTGAGGTCGTCCGCGAGGTTGCCGGTGCCGGCGCGCAGCGTCGCAAGACCGAGGGCTTCAGCGGCGATCAAGATGCCCGGAGGACCCCCGGCGGGCGGGGGCGGAATCAACAGGTCACCTTCCTCGATCGGAAGCCCCTGGAGGCTATCGAGCGTGCCGATGATGGCGGATCCACGGCGCACCGAGAAGACCACCATGTCGGAGCCGCCGCTCACCCAACCGAAGGGTCCGAACGACGGGTCGTACACGCCGTTGCCGTTCTCGAACATGATGAGCGCGTCGAGGTCGTCCGAATCAGGGCCGCCGACGAGATCGAGACCGAGGGCTGCTGCCGGAGCGAAGATCGCGGGTCCGCCAGCCGCCGGCACGAGGATGTCTCCACCGACAAAGCCGTTGGCCGCGGCGGACGTGCTGTTCGGAACGCCTTCGAGGGCGTCGACGAAGCCTGCGTCGAGGCTGAAGTAAGCGCGGGCGATGCCGATGGGCGACGGCTCGATCAGGTCCAGCGCGTCCTTGTTGTCGCCTGAATCAGGCAATCCACCGAAGGGAGTGTTGGGCTCGATCTCGCCGACGCCGGGGTAGGCGTAGCCGCTGGCCGACGGAAGGCCGTCTCCATCAACCACGCCGATGTTGCGGCCAGGGAAAGGCGCGACCGGAACGGGCGGCAGCGACACGAGGTGGGTGAACGCGTCCCCTGCTGCCTCACGAGCGCCAGCCTCCGACGTCAGGTTCGGAAGCGGTCCGGCCCCGAACGCAAAGCCCCGGGCGAACTCGTCCACCGAGAAGAGGATGTCGCCGGGCTGAAGCGGAAAGTTCGGCTGGAACGGACGATCGGTGCCCGATGAGAACGCGTCGACTTCAACGATGCAGGGCGTACCGCCGGGGTGGCCGATGCAGATCGGCGGAAGGCCAAGATCCGCGACGTGATTGATGCCGATCGTCGGCGTCGGGAGTGCGCCAAGGTCGGGCAGCCCTGAGCCCGTCGTCGGGAAGAGGAGGTCACCCTCGGTGATCGCGTCGCCGGAGGGGTCGATGGCACCGACGGTGGGACCGTGCCAGTTGACGGAGAAGGCGTAGCGGCTTTGGGCTTGGCCCGCGGTAGCGAGCGCGGCACAACCGCCCAGTGTCAGAATAGTGCGTGAAAGCATGGAACGCGTAGGCGGAGGCCGCCTGGGGCAGAAAGGGGAAAGGCCGTGGGAGGACCCACATCGGGTCACCACTCCCTTTCAGATGGCGCATGCCGATCCAAGCGGACAGCCATCTCGGACTTCCGACGGATACGGCTTCCGAACTGGCCCCCAACGCTGGGCTTGCGCGGCGGTAAGTCCCGCAGGGCGAAAGACCAGAGTGCGACGAGCTGGCCAATGGGCCACCGCCCAGCGCCGGCGCGCCTAAGTCGCCTGGACGCAAGCACCCAGCTGGGCTCTCCAGGCCAAAAAGCCCAGCGTTGGGGACCAGCCTGTACGGCTTCTACGGCGCTGCCGAGTCCGGAGGGACGTGGCCCTGCAAGGAGCCGCCACCTGCCCCCCCTTTGGAAGTGCGGAGCAGAGCTCTGCACGTCCCAACGGGCTGCTAGCGCCTATCCCTTCTTCAGCTTCAGGAACGCTTCCATGAAGCCGTCGAGGTGGCCGTCCAGGATCTTCTGAACGTTGCTCTCTTCGACGTTGGTGCGATGGTCTTTGACCATCTGGTAGGGGTTCAAGACGTAGGAGCGGATCTGGCTGCCCCATGCGATCTCGCCCTTCTCACCGTAGAGCTTGGCCATCTCGGCGTCGCGCTTGGACTCCTCTAGTGCCAGGAGCTTGGCCTTGAGGAGGCTGTAGGCCGTCGCGCGGTTCTTGTGCTGGCTGCGCTCGTTCTGGCAGCGGACCACGATGCCCGTGGGCAGGTGCGTGAGACGGACGGCCGACTCCGTCTTGTTAACGTGCTGGCCGCCTGCGCCGCCGGCTCGCATCGTGTCGACCTTGACGTCCGACTCATCGATCTCGATGTCAATGGAATCGTCGACGGCAGGCGTCACGTCCACCGAGGCGAACGCGGTTTGCCTGCGCGCCTGCGCGTCGAAGGGGCTGATGCGCACGAGGCGGTGGACGCCCGTTTCCGCCTTGAGGTAGCCGAATGCGTAAGGCCCTTCGATCTGCAGGGTGACGCCGCGGATGCCGCCCTGGTCCTCGGGGCTGAGCTCGACCTCCGTGACCTCGAAGTCCTTGGACTCCGACCAGCGGATGAACATGCGCATCAACATCGAGGCCCAGTCGCAGGCATCGATGCCGCCGGCGCCCGCGCTGATCTGAACGTACGCACCGAGGTTGTCGCTCGGGCCGCCCAGCATGACGCGGAACTCGAGCTGCTCGAAGGTCTCGGTGAGGTTCTCGAACGTGCCGTCGATCTCGCCGCGGACCTCTTCGAGATCCCCGCCTTCGTCGGCCATTTCGAGGAAGAGGTCCACCTCGTCGAGGCCTGCTTCGAGGGCCCGGACGGGCTCCACCGAGGTTCGTAGCGTCTTCAGCTCCTTGACGAGCCTTTGGCTTTGCTCCTGGTCGTTCCAGAAGTCAGCGCTCTCTTGGAGCTTTTCGATCTCCTCGAATCGTGACAGCTTGGTGGGGTAGTCAAAGACTCTCCGTCAGCAGGCTAAGCCTGCCGCGGAGCTCCTTGGTGCGGTCTCGATAGTCAGCGGATGTAGCGGCCATGGGGCGGAGAGAATAGGACTCTTGCCTGGCCGCCGCCAGAAGTTACCGGGCTCCTAGCCGCCGCCTCGTTCAGAGGCACGCCGACGCGGGATGAGCGCCAGCGTCCCGGCGGCCTGGTCCCAGCGCACCGGTCGGCTCTTGGTGGTCTCAAGGAGGACCCGATCGAAGCGCTTGCGGTCCCAGCCCAGCTCGTCAGCGACCTCCCCCACCGGGCGCGACGTTCCGCTGAGGAGTCGTGCCTCCAGCATCGCGCCCTCCAGCGCGCGCCGGGCCCTGTCGTGGGAGACCGAACGCGCCAACAGCCCACGGCGAGGAGCGACGGCCAGGGACACAAGGAAGACGAGCCCAGCCATGGAGGCCATGGGCCCGTTCGGGGCAATGTCCAAGACGTACCCGAGGCCAAAGCCAAGGATAGCGCTGACGAGCGCCAAGCCCGCCGCCAGCACGGTCATGATGCGCAGGTCGTGGGTCCAGAGATACGCCGCCGCAGGGGGCGCGATCATCAGCGCCACCACGAGCACGGACCCCGCCGTCTCGAAGGCCGTCACGGTCGTCATGGAGACGAGCGCGAGCCAAGCGACGTGAAGCCACTGGGGCCGGAACCCCAGCGTGTCCGCGAGGCCCGAGTCGAAGGTCATCAGCTTCATCTCCTTGAAGAGAAAGCCGAGGAACGTCACGACCAGCGTCAGCATCGTGAGCATCGCCCAGAAGGGCTTGGGCCCGATGTCGCGCCCGCCGACGACGAGTCGATCGAGGGAGCTCAGCGCGAGGTTGCCGTCGATGATGCAGTCGGCGTGGAAGTGCGTGTCCGCGAGCTCCGCGTTGGCCAGGAGGATGCCCATGCTAAAGAGCGCCGGAAACACAACGCCGAGGGACGCGTCGCTGTCCACGACGCCCGTTCGCCGAATGAGCTGCACGACCAGGATCATTAGGAGGCCCATGGCGGCGGCGCTCACGATCAAGAGCGGCGAGCTGCGATCGCGCAGCAGCACGAACGCGAGAACGATCCCCGGCAGCACGGCGTGGGCGAGCCCCTCGGCCACGAGCGCTTCGCGCTTGAGCACCAGGAACAGCCCGCAGAGCGAACAGGTCACGGCGGTGAGCGCCGCGATCAAAATGGTCCAAACGACGATGGCCACTAGCGGACCTCCGTGTTGGGTGGACCGAGGGCGAGGGCGGCTGCTGCGCGACGACGCGTGCGCGCCCGAGCGATCACGCCGCGACCCGGCGCCATCAGAATCGAGAACAGGAAGATCGCCGTCGCGATCAGCACCACGACCGGGCCGGTCGGCACGCGAAGCTCGGACGCACTGATGAGCGCCCCCAAGAGCCCTGAAACTCCGCCAAAGAGAGCGCTCAGCCCCACCATCGACCCGAGCCGCTTCGTCCACTGCCGCGCCGCGCTCGCAGGGGTCACCAGGAGCGAGATCATGAGCACCACGCCCACCGACTGGATACCGATCACGATCCCGAGCACAAGAAGCGTCAGCATCAGCGTGTCGATCAGCGTCGTTCGAAGGCCGAGGCTGCGCGCGTAGCCCGGGTCGAACGTGAAGAGCTGGAACTCCTTCCAGAAGAGCGCGAGCACCACGGCGCTGACCGCCCCGAGGATCGCGATCATCGCGAGGTCCGAGCGCGTCATCGCCGCGGCCATGCCAAAGATGTAGTCCTCCAGCCCAGTGTGCCCCTGGATCGCCGGGGACTGCCGCTGGACCCAGCGCAGCAGGAACAGCCCGCTGCCAAAGAAGATCGCCAGCATCAGCCCGAGGCTCGTGTCCTCTTTGATCGTGGTGCGCGCCTGAATCTCACGCGAGAGCAGCAACGCGCCGACGCCCGCGATGATCGCGCCGGGCACGAGCACGACCAGAGACTTTGAACCCGCGCCCGTCACCATCCACGACACAACGAACGCGGCGACGATGCCGAGGAGGCTGGAGTGCGAGACGATGTCGCCGACGAGTCCCTGACGTCGCAGGTAGGCAAACGAGCCGAGGCCGCCGCTTACTGCGCCAATGAGGGCGGCACCGACTGCCACCGTGATCAGCGTTGAATCGAGCTCAAAGAGCTGACCCAGCGCGAGGATGGGTTCAACGGGGCTCATCCGCTGGTGCGTCCTGGTCAGTCACAGAGGCGACCGCTTCGCCGGGCAGCGCCGTACGCACTCGACCGCCGTAGGTCTCTTCGACGCGCGCGCGGGTGAAGACCTCGCTGACGGGCCCGCTGGCGATCACGCGCCGATCGAGGAGCGTCACGGAGTCGAAGTAGTCGGGCACCGTCGACAGATCGTGGTGCACCACGACGATCGTCCGGCCCTCGTCGCGCAATCGCTTGAGGAGCATGACGATCGCTCGCTCCGTCACGGCGTCGACGCCGGCGAAGGGCTCGTCCATGAGGTAAAGCGACGCGTCCTGGACGAGCGCGCGCGCGAGGAAGACCCGCTGCTGCTGCCCGCCGGAGAGCTCCGCGATCTGGCGCTTCTTGAACTCGTCCATCTCAACCATCTGCAGGGCCTCGAGCGCGGCGGCGCGCTCCTTCTTGCCCGGACGTCGAAACCAACCTAGACGGCCGTAGGTCCCCATCAACACCACGTCGAGGACCGTGGCCGGGAAGTCCCAGTCCACCGAGGACCGCTGGGGGACATACGCGATCTCCCCGCGGTCGTGCGCCGGGTCCCGACCAAAGACGCGCACGCGACCCGCCAGCCGCGGCAGCATCCCGAGGAGCCCTTTTAGGAGCGTGCTCTTGCCCGCGCCGTTCGGACCGACGATCGCCATCAGCGTGCCCGGCGCCACGTCGAACGACGCGTTCCAAACCGCCGGCACCGCGTCGTACGCCACGCTCAACCCCGCGATCTCAAGCGCGGGGCCGGAGTCGTCACGCGACCCCTTGCCCGGGCCAGACGAACGCGGAGCGAAACGCATCATGACGCCCGCATCGCGTTGATGATCGTCTCGACGTTCGTGCGGAAAGCCCCGAGGTACGTGTTCACCGGGGGCGCTTCCCCAAGGTCGTCGGAGTAAAGCGGAACGTCGGCGACGCGCACAGCCCATCCGCGGC
>CALHGQ010000084.1 GCA_938030175.1 uncultured bacterium
GGCACCTCGGCGCCGAGCGACGCGACCGTCCTCTTCGACGGCACCAGCGCCGACGCCTGGACCGGCGGCCCCTGGGAGGTCAAAGACGGCGCCATGACCGTCAACGGCACCGGCGGCATCCAGACCAAGGACAGCTTCGGCGACTGCCAGCTCCATATCGAGTGGCGCGCCCCCGCCCAGGAAGAGGGCCAGAACCTCCGCGGCCAGGGCCGGCACAACTCAGGCGTCTTCTTCCTCGGCAAGTACGAGATCCAGGTCCTCGACTGCTTCGAGAACCAGACCTATCCGGACGGCATGACGGCCGCCCTCTACGGCCAGGAGCCGCCCATGGTCAACGCCTGCCGCCCCGCCGGCGAGTGGCAGACCTACGACATCATGTTCTGGACCCCGCGCTTCGATGACGAGGGAGCCCTCGTCTCGCCCGCCGTTGTGACGGTCCTTCATAACGGAGTCGCCGTCCATCACGCCCAGCCGATGCTCGGCGCGACCCAGCACAGAAAGGTGGCCAGCTATGCGGCCCCCCACGCCCCTGAGGGCCCGATTTCCCTCCAGGACCACGGAAATCCTGTCTCCTTCCGGAACATCTGGGTCCGGCCGCTGAAGCGCGCGGAATAGACGATTCGGGGATCGGCGACGATTTCCGGGGAAGGGGGTTTCATGGGCCCCCCCGGATGGCTCGAATACTCCAGTCCCTGTCCTCTCATCCTTCTCTCAATCCGTTAGCCCCTAGACCAGGCCCGACCGCGCCCCGATCCCCGGGGCACGCACCGCCTGATTTCGTTCATGGCCACTGGCTCCGCCGTCGCGTCACACGACCCGAAGAACGACGAGTTCAATCCGTTCCTGTCTATGCAGGACGGCTTCGATACAGCCGCTGATCACCTTGGACTGGAGGGAGGTGTTCGAGACGTGCTCTCGATGCCCGACCGGGAGCTAACGGTCAACGTGCCCGTCCTCATGGACGACGGCACGGTTAAGGTCTTCACGGGCTATCGCGTGCAGCACAACACGCTGCGCGGTCCGAGCAAGGGCGGCATTCGATTCAGTCCGGAGGTCAACCTCGATGAGGTGCGCGCACTCGCGGCTTGGATGACGTGGAAGTGTTCCGTCGTCAACGTGCCTTTCGGCGGCGGAAAGGGCGGGGTGATCTGCGACCCCCGCACGATGTCCACCAACGAGCTCGAGCGTCTGACGCGCCGCTACACCGCGGCGATCCTCGACATCATCGGTCCTGACCGTGACGTGCCCGCTCCGGACATGAACACGAACGACCAAACGATGGCGTGGATCATGGACACCTACTCCATGCACCAGCGTAAGACGACCACCGCGGTCGTCACCGGCAAGCCGCTCAGCATTGGCGGTTCGCGCGGACGGCGAGAGGCCACCGGGCGCGGCGTGATGATCACGGCGAACGAAGCACTCAAGATGATTGGCCTTCGTCCCGAAGACACCCGCGTGGTGGTTCAAGGTTCCGGCAACGTGGGCGGCCTCGGCGCGATGCTGTTGCACCGCGAGGGCTACAAGATCACGTCGATCAGCGACATGTACGGCTACCTCGTCAACGACCGAGGGCTCGATATGCCAGCGGTCCTTTCGCACCTCAACGCGAACCGCACCCTAGAGGGCTACGCGGAAGCGGATTACGCGACCGACGGCAAGGAGCAGCTCGAGATCGACTGCGACGCCCTGGTGCCCGCGGCGACCGAGAACCAGATTACCTCCGCGAACGCAGAGCGCATCAAGGCCAAGCTGATCGTGGAAGGCGCCAACGGCCCCACCACCGCGATCGCCTCCCAGATGCTTGCCGAGCGCGGCGTCACGATCGTCCCAGACATCCTCGCGAACGCAGGCGGCGTGACCGTCTCTTACTTCGAGTGGGTCCAAGACCGCATGGGCTACTTCTGGACGGAAGAGATCGTGAACAGCCGCCTCGAGCAGATCATGGTCCAGTCCTTCGAAGAGGTCCGCGTGACCTCCGAGAAGTACAAGGTCGACCTGCGCACGGCGGCCTACATCCTCTCGATCGATCGCGTCGCATCCGTCTACCGGATGCGTGGCCTTTTCTCTTGAGCCTGCGCTCAAGCCCACGAGAGCAGTAGCGACCATGGCCACCGGCAACGAAAGAGAGCCCAAGGGACTCCACCACATCGGACTTCACCAGACGGGCTTGCGCAGCACGCCCATGCTGGACGAGGAAACTCCGTTCAAAACGATGATGGCGAGCTTCGACGAAGCAGCCCGCCGAATCGGTCTGGATGACCAGCAGTACAAGCTCCTGCGCAACACCGACCGCGAGATCGCGGTGACCGTGCCCATCCTGATGGACGACGGGTCGCTCCGCCTCCTGAACGGCTACCGCATCCAGCACAACGCGGGACTCGGTCCCTTCCTCGGCCCGCTCCGGGTCGACGGCGAACTCAAGATCACCGAGCTCCGCGCCCTCGCGGCTTGGATGACCTGGAAGTGCGCGCTGCTTGGCATCCCGTTCGGCGGTGCCGCCGGTGGCGTCGTCGTCGATCGGCACACGCTGTCCGCGAGTGAGCTTGAGCGCGTCGTGCGCCGCTGGACCGCCAGCATGCTCGGCGACATCGGACCTGACCGAGACGTTCTTGCGCCGGAGTTTGCCGACGACGCAGACCTCATGGCGTGGGCCCTCGACACGATGGCCGGCCACACAGACGGCGCGGCCAACTCGGCCGTGACGGGCAAGCCCCGCGAGATGGGTGGAAGCGCCTGCCATGAGGACGCCGTAGCCATGGGCCTGCGCGTGATCCTGCGAGTCGCCGCTTCCCACTACGGACTCGGCCCGAAAGGCGGCCTGTCGGTGGTGATCCAGGGAGCCGGTGTCGTGGGCGGCAACCTTGCGCGAATCCTGCACGCCGAAGGCCACCGCGTGGTGGGTCTCTCCGACGTCTACACGCAGCTCCACAATCCCAACGGACTGGACATTCCGAAGCTCCTCGCGTTCCGCGCCGAGCACGGAAGGCTCTCGGACGACACCAGCGACGGCACGGTCGTCGTGGAGGAGTCTGAGTTCCTCAAGCTCCCGTGCGACGTCCTCGCCCCCTGCGCCATCGCCATGGCGGTGCACTCGCGCAACGCCGAGGACATCCAGGCGCGCATGATCGTCGAGGGCGCCCACGGACCGGTCAGCCCCCGAGCTGACGCGATCCTCAACCGACGGGGTATCCCGGTGGTGCCGGACATCCTCGCGAACGGCGGCGGCGTCGTCGTTTCCTACTTCGAGTGGATCCAGAACCGAACCGGCTACGCGTGGCTGGAAGAAGTGGTCGCGGCACGCCTGCGCCGCTACATGCGCGAGGCCTGGGACGCGACCCGCTCGACCCAAGAGGAATACGACTGCTCCCTCCGAGCGGCGACTCACATCCTCGCGGTGAAGCGCGTCGCAGAGGCGGACGCGGCCCGCGGCGTCTACGCATAGTCGAGTGACCGAGCCCCAACTGCCGTGCTGAAGGCGAGTCTCCTCCTCCCCACGGCAGCGATGGTGGTGCTCGGCTCGGTGGCCCTGTACCTCAAGAGCTCCGCGCCCCCATCGGTGAACGGTGCAGAGGGTGCGCTTCCGGTGGCGATGGCTGGGGGGCAGGGGGCAAAGGCGCAGAGTACGGAGCCCGAGAGGCTCCCCTCGCCAACCGCCATGGAGGCGCCGCAAGGAGCCGAGCCCTCCAGCGTCGGTCGATCTCCTGCCTTGCCAGCGCCCGCAGCCAGCCCCGTGCCCGCCCAGCGGCGCTTCAAGATCTTCGCGACCGAGACCAAAGCGCCAGACTTCGGCACCACGGCCGGAGCGATCTGGCATGGGCTCCTTTGGCTAGAACAACAACAAGCCCCCGACGGTTCCTGGGGACTCCAAGTCCGCGAGAAGCAGACGGGCGAACCAGCCGAGGTTCAGGGGCCAAGCGAGTATCTAGAGCCCGTCAACGGAGATGTCACGGCTACGAGCCTCGCGCTCCTCGCCATGGTGGCCGATCGGCAGACCATGACCCGAGGGAGGCACAAGATCGCCGTGCAGAATGGAGTCAAGTGGCTCCTGAATCAGCAAGATCGAGGGAGTGGCCGGCTCAGTCAGGAGACAGCACCCGTCCCCCAGCGCGCCCAAGCCATCGCGACCCTCGCACTGTCTGAGATCTACCGCATCGACAAGTCGATCCTCATCAAACGCAGAGTCGAGCGCTCCATCGCGCACCTCGCGAAGGCGCGGCAGGCGGGAGGCCCATGGGCCTACGAAGCGCCCATGGGGACCGGCTTCGCCACGTGGGACACCGGGTGGGCCGCGTGCGCCCTTGGCTCGGCCCGATTGGCGAGGCTCGAGGCGGGCGATCAGGCGCTGGCAGCGATCGCAGACTTCATCGAAGAGTCGACTGACCCGACCTCCGGCCCGTTCGGAAGGCAGCCGAACCGTCCAGCTTCCGTAGCCGCAGCGAGCCTCTTTGCCATCGACCTCGCGGGCCGCAAGCCGAGCGACCACCAAGCTACGCTGGGACAGCACGCCGCCCAATGGCTGTCTCAACTCCCAACGCTAGGGAGCGGCGACACCCTTGATCTGGGCTTTCTCTTCTACAGCACCTTCGCCCTGAATCGCCTCCCTGCACGACATGCAGACGACTGGAACTTGGCTCTCCAAGGGTCACTTCTTGGGGCCCAAGCGAACGGCGGCAACGAACGAGGTTCATGGGCCGCAACCGGCCCCATCGGTTCTCCCTGCGGCAGTCGAGTGACCTCCACGGCCCTCGCGGTCTTGTGCCTGGCGGCGACCCAGGACAAGTCCATCATCCTCCGCTAAGAGGCGCCCCGCGTTCTCCTCCTAGGAGCCGTCGAGCGCGTCCTCGCCTATGACTCGCTCCATGCGTCGGTCGGG